>NZ_JAKUDW010000062.1:0-31593 GCF_022662595.1 Bacillus cereus group sp. BfR-BA-01524
CTGACTTTTAATCAGAGGGTCGAAGGTTCGAATCCTTCATGGCTCACCATTTTCAATTTAATGCGGGTGTAGTTTAGTGGTAAAACAAGAGCCTTCCAAGCTCTGGTCGAGAGTTCGATTCTCTTCACCCGCTTTTCAATTATGGGCCTATAGCTCAGCTGGTTAGAGCGCACGCCTGATAAGCGTGAGGTCGATGGTTCGAGTCCATTTAGGCCCACCATAATTGTTCCGCAGTAGCTCAGTGGTAGAGCTATCGGCTGTTAACCGATCGGTCGTAGGTTCGAGTCCTACCTGCGGAGCCATATTATAGAGAAGTACCCAAGTGGCTCAAGGGGCTCCCCTGCTAAGGGAGTAGATCGCGAACGCGGTGCGAGGGTTCGAATCCCTTCTTCTCTGCCAGAACTGGCCCGTTGGTCAAGTGGTTAAGACACCGCCCTTTCACGGCGGTAACACGGGTTCGAATCCCGTACGGGTCATACTAAAAGAGATAGCATAATCTGCTATCTCTTTTTTGTTGTGTAAAAGTGGACTTTGGATAGTTTGCTTTTTTATGCAATGGAAGAAATATGAAGTATTCGCTGTTGCAGTTGGGTACATAGAGAGCCGTAAATACAATCATGTTGTTTATTTGGACCTGTATGAATATGAAGGAACTATCTATCTAACAAATGATACTCAAGTCGAATTTTTACCCCAGCTGTATGGCTGTAGCATCCTACACTTGGAGAAACCGATGAAAATACATTCGGGAGCTGGCAGCTACTGTGGAAAATAAATAATATATAGAAGAAACTGTCTCTCAATAGGTGTGACCTGCTGGAGACAGCTTTTTTATGTTGTCATTATTGTCTAGTTTTGTCGGTAAGTCGATATATTGCAAAAATCGCTGATATAATTTCACTTACCGACAAAAACATAAGAAAATCCCTTTCACAATCTAAAGAAAACGCCTCCATTGAAATGGATTCCACACCTATTCTAATAACTTTACACTCTATGTGAAAAAGTTCACAAATAGGTCATAATTTGTGAACTTTTTCACAATAATACGTGCTACAATATGAATGTAAAGAAGTTAAACAACATTAAATTAGTATTTTAATTAATTACTTAAATAATCATAAAAAATATATGTGAACAATAGAGAGGGGAAATTAACATGAAAAAAGGTATCAATCGTGTAGTATTAGTAGGAACAGGAGCTGTAGGTTGTAGTTACGCTTACTCAATGATCAACCAAGGTGTAGCTGAAGAATTCGTATTAGTAGATGTTAATGAAGCAAAAGCAGAAGGGGAAGCAATGGACTTAAGCCATGCGGTACCATTCTCTCCATCACCGACAAAAGTTTGGAGCGGTAGCTATGCAGATTGTAAAGATGCAGATTTAGTAGTTATCACTGCTGGATTACCACAAAAGCCAGGTGAAACTCGTTTAGACTTAGTTGAGAAAAATACAAAGATCTTTAAACAAATCGTTCGCGGCATTATGGATAGCGGATTCGATGGAATCTTCTTAATCGCAACTAACCCAGTTGATATTTTAACTTACGTAACTTGGAAAGAATCTGGTTTACCGAAAGAGCGCGTAATCGGTTCTGGTACTACTTTAGACTCTGCTCGTTTCCGTTACATGTTAGGTGACTACTTAGATGTAGATCCACGTAACGTTCATGCTTACATCGTTGGTGAACACGGTGACACTGAACTTCCAGTATGGAGCCACGCTACTATCGGTGTACAAAAACTAGAAACAATCTTAGCTAACAACGAACAGTACAATCAAGAAGACTTAGATAAAATCTTCGAAAATGTACGTGATGCAGCTTACCATATCATCGAGCGTAAAGGTGCAACTTACTACGGAATCGGTATGTCACTACTTCGTGTAACTAAAGCAATCTTAAACAATGAGAACAGCGTATTAACTGTATCTGCATACCTTGAAGGTCAATACGGTGAAAAAGATGCTTACGTAGGTGTTCCAGCTGTAATTAACCGCGAAGGTGTACGTGAAATCGTAGAACTTGAGCTAAATGAAGATGAAAAAGCGAAATTCGCTCATTCTGTAAAAGTATTAAAAGAAACAATGGCACCAGTACTATAATAATTGCTAAATAATTCAGAGGTGGGAAACTGCTTCTTACCTCTGAACTTATATAATTTAATATAAATTCCTTTTCCGGTTTCCCTTGTATATCCCCAATATACCCCTTTTGCTGGATAAGGGTCGTTTATAGAAAAGAGCACTCTACTTTACGTAGAGTGCTCTTTATTATCCCGCATTAACGGGCAGTAAGATCCCCACCTCAAAATGCAGCGAAAGCAAAGAAGTTAGTTTGGTGATCAACTGCCCGTAAAAGCCCGATTGGTTCAACTAATAATCAGTGGGGGATGAACACCCCCCACTGATTAAAGTTTCACTTTATCATTTTTTAGGTGTTAATCCTAATTTCTTTAAAATATCTACCAGTGTACCGCTTTTTGATTTTTCTACAGGTGTTTGTGATTTAGATGCATCTGGCCCTTTTTTCAAGAAGTTCTTTTCAACGAAGCGAATATCTTTTTCGTCGACAATACCATCTTTATTAAGATCTCCGTCTTTTACAGTTAGTCCTTTTTTACCGTAGTTGCTAGCGATAATTTCACCATCTTTAATATCGATTACTTTATCACCATTTACATCGCCGGCAAGGTTTTCGTCAGGTCTTGCATAATAATATTGGCCAAGCAGCTTACCGTCTTTTTCAGTACCAAGTTTCGTTGTTAGGCGGCTTGTTAAATGTCCTGGCACTTCTACATATAAGTTGTAGTCGCGTTTATTAACTGGAAGTCCATTGAGTTTGAAGTATCCGTATTTATCTAGTGAGCTTTCAAACTTATGACGGTAAGAATCAGTTGCATATACTTTTACGCCAAGCTTTGTATAATCAAACTTTTCATCTAAATATCCACGTTCATTTAAGAATGCACCAGGTTTAATATTTCCTTCTACTAGTGAATTTAAGGACATAACTGAGAATGTTTGATCTTGAAGTACACGCATTCTATTTGGTTCTGATTCACCTTGTTTCCAGTAAACAAAAATTGGTGACTCTAATTGAGCATTTGCTTCATAAAATTCATCATTTTCTACTTTGAAAGTTACATCAATGAACGGGAAATCACCATCTAATCCAGCAAAGTTTTTGTCATCGATAGCGCCGCCAACTGTAACCGAACCTGCCTCTAGTTTCGGTTCATTTACTTTTGCGGTTACTCCTTTTTCGGAAAGTAGCTTTTCAAAAGCAGGATTAAATTTCGCATTTGCAAATTTGAAGTTCTTCTCTAGGAAGTTTACATTAAATTGCCCAGCAACAAATTGTTTTACGTGTTTTGCGTTTAGTGTTACTGTGAACTCGTCATTTTTATATAATTCTTTTTTATCGTAACTAGCTTTCGCATATTGAGCACCTTGCGGGATAAACCAGTAGTTATTTACACCGCTTGGATAGTCAGCTCCTGCAGTTGCATAATCGAAAATATATACGCCTGTGTTCATTGGACCTTCCGTTCTGAAGGAGTCAGGTGTAATGCCAACTTTAAAATCGCCATTTGCATTAATCGGTAAAAACTTATGCAAGTATGGAGAATAGTCATAGTACATAACGCCATTCGCTTCTTGCGTAATGTTTAATCCTTTTCCTTTTAAGTAGTCAACATTTGAATCGTATACATTTCCTTTAATCCATAGTGCTTTTTTGCCATCTTCTACTGTATAATTTTCTTCATTTAACTCGTAAATACCAGGTTTTAATCCAGTTAGTTTCACTTCTGGTGGGGTATTATCAATTACAACATAATCACCTTTTACACGTGCTTTCCCAGCCTTATCATAACCGACAAACTCAATTGTGTAGTCTCCTTCTGGTAAGTTGATTTTCTCATCACCAATTGGTTTTGCAGGATCATTTGTAAAAGGATACACTTTTCCATTAAAGAACGAGTCTAAGTAGTAATACACATCAGTTTTTAGTCCACTTGTGTTTAATGTTCCAATGAAGCCGAGAGCTTTATCTGTTTTGGAATCTTTTACGATAAGATCTAACGTTTCAAGTTCGCTGTTTAATTGGAATGCCCCGTGAACATACGATTCACCGTATGGATTAAATTTAGATGTATCAGTTGAAATTGCTTTTCTTGATAGTATTGCATTTTCAATACCGGGCTCTGATACACGAATAGAGAATGGGATTTGATATGTTTCTTCTTTATTTTTCGTGTTCGTAATATGAATATATCCTTCATATCGGCCTTGTTTTACACCGGCTGGAACATTAATTTTTGCTTCAATTTCATCTGTTTTGCCAGCATCAAGAGTAATTGTTTCTGGAGCAGAGACTTTTACACCGTTTGCGACAGCATCGTTAATAGTAGGCGAAGCTGGTGTATAAGAAATTTCTGTTTTAAATTCTTTTTTCTCTTGTTTATTATGATTAGTTACTTTTATATTTCGTTTTTGTTCAAGAGCTTCACCGTCTTTTTGATAAAACTTACCGAATGCAATAGATCCAGTTTCTTCGGGCACTTCAATTACTTCATCATTTACAACAGTTTGTGTCGTATCTAATACTTTAAAGCTTGTTTCTGTACGAACGGCGTTGTAAGCATCTACTCGCCCAGCTCCAACTTCATACACCGAATATTTTTCTTTTAAATCACCAGCTGTGTTCATAAGAGACGCTTTTACATCGAACGGAGAGTAGTCTGGGTGTTCTTGTAAAATTAGAGCGGCAACACCAGCGATATGAGGGGAAGCCATAGATGTTCCTTGCATACGCTCATAGGAAACAGCATAGTTTTCACCCTCTTGCGGGTCGTTAATATATTCAGGAACTGTTGAAAGGACAGCAACACCAGGTGCTGTAATATCAGGCTTAATATCATCATTTGCTGTAACAGGACCGCGTGAGCTAAAGTCTGCAAGATGATCGCCTTCTGTTTGAATGTAATTAATTTCATCGAAAGTTAAGGATGTGCTACCTTGTTCAATTTGAGCTTTTAGTTTTTCACCGTCTTCTTTCGTTAGGCGGAATGCTGGAATGTATTTTGTGCTTTCACCAACGTAGAAAGGAATTTCTCCATCCACGTTGTTATAAATAATAACGGCCTTTGCACCTGCTTGTTTTGCGTTAGCAATTTTTTCATCAAATGAGGTTGTACCACGTGCAACGAGAGCGATTTTTCCTTTTACATCTTTTTTACTAAACTCGTCAGGCGTACCGATTCCTACAGATTCAATAGGTAAAGTTTGTCCCTTAAAATCTTCTATTTTATCAGTGAAGTTTTTGCCGAACAAAATTAAGTTAGGGAATTGTAATTGTCCAGCATGACCTGATAGTTTCGGTAAGGAAATAGAGCTATCACTGGCTCCAACCGTAATAGCAAATGGCGAAGCACCTGGTGATCCGAGTGTTGATGGATTCGGTCCAGAGTTACCAGCAGCAACGACTGTAACAACGCCTGAAAGCATCGCGTTATTAACAGCGATAGATGTTGGATCAAGTGGATTGTTGCTATCATCACCTAACGATAAGTTAATAACGTTCATACCGTCAGAAATAGATTTATCAATTGCAGCTATAATACCTGAACTATCTCCACTTCCGTATGGACCGAGTACACGATAGTTATACAGTTCAATGTCAGGTGCAACACCTTTTACTGCTGAATCAGATTGGTTCTTCTTTTGAGCAGAAACGATACCTGCTACGTGAGTGCCGTGGGCTGTGTAGAAGGAAGAACCACGGTTATCAAATTCAGGAGCACCAGATTGTTGCCATTCTGAATAAGTAGTTTCCATTGGATCTGCATCATTATTAATAAAGTCCCAACCCTTTACTGAATTTGGATCTACTTTGCTAGAGTCCTCACCAGATTTTGCGCGATAGCCTTTATATACGTCCTTTAAGTCAGGGTGATTGTAATCAATACCTGTATCTAATACACCAACTTTAATTCCTTTTCCGGTAATGCCCTCACTATGTAACTTATCTACCCCAATTTGAGGGATGCTGTCTGTTAGTTTTTGAGGTGCTTTTTGCTCAGCTTGTTTTGGTAAATTTAATTTTACTTCGTAATCTTTCCAAATGCGTTTTACAACACCAATTCGTAACAACTCTTCAACTGTATTTGCTGGTAATGTCATTGCAACACCATTTATCGCATGCTTATAAGAACGTTTAATTTGTACAGACTGGAAGTTTCCTGATTTTACTGATGGGCTGAATTGATAAAGACGTTTTAATCCTTTTTCGAATTCTTCATGTTCTTGATCAATACGTGCTTTTATATTTTCAGGAGCAGATTGTAATCCTTTTTCTTTTTGTTTTAATTCATTAATCTTTACTGGAGCAGTTTGAAATTCTACAATGATATTTACAGGCTCAGAACTACTCGTATTAATATCTGGTGAAATTGTAAAACCAGGGTTGGCATCTACCGTTTGTAATGCCAGGCGTTGTTCTTTAGAAAGCTTCGATAATATAGAATGAGCATTTGAAGATTCAATTTGGTTAATAGGACTTTCAGCAAGTACATTGAACGGAATGGCAGTTGAAAACAGAACGCCAGCTGTTACAATTCCAGTAACAAAACGATTTTTCTTTTTCATTTATAGGCCTCCGATAATTTATATTTTTAAAAATTATTTCTCCACACCTGCTGTTTGCTCAGCATGGAAAGTCCAGTTTAGCTGCAGGGAATCACCTTGAAATTTATTTTGATCTTGGTCGTTATCTTCAAATGAGAAGAGAACGTGTAAGTAATCTGTTTCACCAGATTTAATACCATCTATTAAGTTATGACGTTCTAGAGACGTAGCGACATCTTCAGGTTTCATAGTTTTTAATTTTGATAGTTTTGTTTCCCACAAAATCTCATGATCATCGTTTGGATTAGATGGCTGTCCATCATTCACTAGAAACTTGACGATAATGTGATCACCTAAATCTTCACCGTCATTATTTTGCTTTGCATCTGTAACTTCATATGATGTTTCAAGTGCTACTTTTGCGATATCCAATGTACCTTTATTTTCAAGCTTGAAGTTCCTTTCAATAAAATCACCTGGTTTTAAATCTTTCACATTAACGATTACACTTGGATTAAGAGAAAGATCTAGTGTTCCAGCTTGAAATGAGTTACTCGATGTTTCTGAATCACTGAAATAGGCGAATACACCTCCGAATGTAAGGGATAAACCAAGTGAAGCGGTGACAACTCCCATTCCTACTTTTTGTTTTAATGACATAAGAAAGCCCCCTAGTTAAATTTTTATAGCAATCGTTCGCAACAAGGATAAATAAGTAAACATAGTAGTCCGCTATGAATTATAGTTACGAAAGATCGTAGTTCTTTATTGAGAACAAGTATATGCTTATGAATTTCGCATTTCAATAAAATTGTGACAAAAAATGTTGAGAAACATTTTTTATGACAGATTATTTTGCTTGGATTTTGATTGGAAAATAGCATGAAAAATAGGATAAACCTAATAAAATAAAGGTTGAGAAAAAATAATAGACAGAAATATAGAAGAGTAATAAAGCGTTTCCAATGAATATTCGTCAAAATTCGATATTTTACACGGAAATGTGAAGAAAAACTAACATTTTTAAGAAAAAAACGAATATTTTTTATAAATTAACAAGGATATTGCAGTTTTTCGCAGAAATAGTTAAAGTATAAAAAATTCTGTCATCTAAGTGAGGTGAGCATATTGAGTGTAATAAATTGTGAAGAAGTGAAACGAGATGAGTTTCATACAGAAAAGTACTATGAAAGTTATAACATCTTTGGTGCACATGTTGTGACGGAAGGTGAGATTCAAGGGGTACGGTTCACAGTGTGGGCTCCTCATGCGAAAGCAATGAGTGTTGTTGGAGATTTTAATGAGTGGGATTATGAGCAACATAAGATGCTACAAGTGACAGAAGAAGGCATTTGGTCCTTATTTATACCGCATATTGAAGAAGGAGAAATATATAAATATGCGATTGAAACGTTGGCTGGTGACGTCATTTTAAAGGCAGATCCGTATGCTGTATATGCAGAAGTAAGACCGAATACGGCATCTGTAGTTTTTGATATAAAAGGATATGAATGGAATGATAAAAACTGGAATCGTAAGAAAAAGAAAAAAACGATTTATACAGAAGCGATGACAGTTTATGAATTACATTTTGGTTCTTGGAAAAAGAAAGAAGATGGAACGCTGTACTCTTACAGGGAAATGGTTGAAGAGCTCATCCCGTATGTGGTGGAACATCAATTTACACATATTGAAATTATGCCGCTTGTTGAGCATCCATATGATCGTTCTTGGGGATACCAAGGAACGGGATATTATGCAGCGACGAGTAGATTTGGTACGCCGCATGATTTAATGCATTTTGTCGACGAATGTCATAAATATGGAATCGGTGTCATTTTAGATTGGGTGCCGGGGCATTTTTGTAAAGATGCTCACGGTTTATATTTGTTTGATGGCACACCGACCTATGAATATAAAGATAAAGATGTACAAGAAAATCCAGTATGGGGAACTGTCAATTTTGATTTAGGGAAGAGAGAGGTACGTAATTTCTTAATTTCAAATGCGTTATTTTGGATGAGATATTTCCATATTGATGGTTTCAGAGTAGATGCAGTTGCGAATATGTTGTACTGGAATAAAGAAGGACAAGAGCAAAGTAATGAGCATGCTGTTTCATTTTTAAGAGAGTTAAATGAAGCAGTGTTTGCAGAGGATGAAGATTTTCTTATGACGGCAGAAGATTCAACAGCTTGGCCACTTGTAACAACTCCAACGTATGAAGGTGGGCTTGGATTCAATTACAAATGGAACATGGGCTGGATGAATGACGTGCTGAAATATATGGAGTGTGCGCCTGAATATAGGAAACACATTCATGAGAAAATGACGTTTTCTTTACTATATGCGTACTCTGAAAACTTCATATTACCGCTTTCTCATGATGAAGTCGTTCATGGGAAAAAGTCGTTATTAAATAAAATGCCAGGTGATTACTGGGATAAGTTTGCTCAGCTTCGTTTATTATATGGATATTTCTTTACTCACCCAGGAAAGAAGTTACTTTTCATGGGAGGAGAATTCGGACAGTTTGATGAGTGGAAAGACCTCGAAGATTTAGATTGGAATTTACATGATTTTGAAATGCATCGTTATATGCATGATTACTTTAATGAGCTCATAGCATTGTATAAGCGCTCAAAACCACTTTGGCAGCTTGACCATTCACCTGAAGGTTTTCAGTGGATTGATGCTAATAATAATGAGCAAAGTATTTTCTCTTTTATCCGCCAAGGGGATAAACAAGAAGATGCGTTAGTTGTCGTATGTAACTTTACGAAAGCTACATATGAAAACTATAAAGTAGGTGTACCAGATTTCGAGTATTATAACGAGATTTTAAACAGTGATGCTGAGCAATATGGAGGTTCGGGGCAAGTGAATAAGAAACGTCTTAAGACGATTCTAGAACCGTACCATAATCAAGCAGCACATGTAGAGATTACAATTCCACCATTTGGCGTATCCATATTACGACCAGTGAAGACGAGAAAGGGGAGCAAAAAACAAGATGGCTCAAAAACAAAAGTGCGTAGCAATGTTACTAGCAGGGGGAAAAGGTAGTCGTTTAAGTGCATTAACAAAAAATTTAGCCAAGCCAGCTGTTCCATTTGGTGGTAAATATCGCATTATTGATTTTACGCTAAGTAACTGTGCGAATTCTGGTATTGAAACGGTTGGGATTTTAACACAATATCAACCACTTGAACTTCATAATTATATCGGAATCGGAAATGCGTGGGATTTAGACCGAGTAAACGGTGGGGTCACAGTATTACCTCCTTATGCGGAGTCTTCAGGGGTTAAGTGGTATACAGGTACGGCAAGTGCCATTTATCAAAATTTAAACTATTTAAGTCAGTATGAACCGGAGTATGTTCTTATTTTATCAGGCGACCATATTTATAAAATGGATTACAGTAAGATGCTAGATTACCATATTGAGAAAGAATCGGACATATCCATCTCTGTTATTGAAGTACCTTGGGATGAAGCGAGTCGCTTTGGCATTATGAATACAAATGAAGAGATGGAGATTGTTGAGTTTGAAGAGAAACCACAATTTCCAAGAAGTAATCTTGCATCAATGGGAATCTATATTTTTAATTGGTCAATTTTGAAAGAGTATTTAGAGATGGATGCAAGAAATCCTGAATCTAGTAACGATTTTGGAAAAGACGTCCTTCCGCTTTTATTAGATGAAGGTAAGAAGTTGATGGCGTATCCGTTTGAAGGATATTGGAAAGATGTTGGAACGGTGAAGAGCTTATGGGAAGCGAATATGGATTTGCTTCGCGATGAAACATCACTGAATTTAAACGATCGTAATTGGCGTATTTACTCTGTCAATCCAAACGAACCGCCTCAATATATTGCTGAAAAGGCAAAAGTAGAAGAATCGCTTATTAACGAAGGGTGCGTCATTGAAGGGGACGTGAAGCATTCTGTGTTATTCCAAGGAGTGACGGTGGAAGAAGGAAGTATGGTGATTGATTCTGTCGTTATGCCAGGGGCTAAGATTGGTAAAAATGTTGTGATTGAAAGAGCGATCGTTGGATCAGAAATGGTTATCGAAGATGGAACAATCATTCGTCCAGAAAAGAATGTTGACGATGTAGTATTAATTGCTGAAGGGAAATAGAAAAGGGGGATGAAATGAATGGGAGAAAAAATGTTAGGAATTATTAATGCAACGGGAAGTTTTCCTTCCTTAAAGAAAGTAACAGGGCATCGTTCACTAGCGGCGTTACCGTTTGGGGGCCGTTATCGACTCATTGATTTCATGCTTTCAAATATGGTGAATTCTAGTATTCATAGTGTGGCAGTTTTTACAAGCCATAAAAACCGTTCGTTAATGGACCATGTTGGTTCAGGAAAACAGTGGGATTTAGATAGAAAACGAGACGGACTATTTTTATTCCCGCCAAACTGCCAATGTGACCAAGATGAGTTTGGGTCTTTTGCACACTTTAGAAGACATATTGATTATTTTCTAAGAAGCAGAGAAGAGTACGTTGTTATTACGAATAGCCATCTCGTAACAGCATTAAATTTTCAAGCGGTGTTAGAGCGACATATACATACGGCGGCTGATATTACGGAAGTTTGCCATGAAGGGGTTTCGCTTCAAACATACGTGTTAAAGAAACAATTATTATTAGATTTATTTGAGACATATAAAGATGTGGAGCAATACAGTTTATTTGATGTAGTGAGAGAAAAACGCGGGAAATCATTACACATTGCTACATATGAACATACTGGATATGTAGCAATTATTGATTCGATCGAAAGTTACTATAAACATAGCTTAGAAATTTTGCAACCTGCTATTTGGAAGCAATTATTTAAGAAAGAAGCACCGATCTTTACGAAAGTAAAAGATGAGCCACCAACTCGTTATCTAAAGGGTGCAGTCGTGAAAAATACAATGATTGCAAATGGCAGTATTATTGAAGGGGAAGTAGAAAACAGTGTTATTTCCCGTTCAGTTAAAATCGGAAAAGGTTCAATTATTCGTAACAGTATTATTATGCAAAAGAGCCAAATTGGAGATAACTGTATAATAGACGGTGTTATTATTGATAAAGACGTGAAAATTGGCGACGGTGTCGTATTAAAAGGAAACATCGATGAGCCGTATGTTGTAGAAAAAGGAAGCGTACAAAACAGTACGATTAATAGTTATTCCTAAAGAATCAGTGGGGGCTTTTTCCCTCACTGATTAAAGTTTTAATTTAAATGAAAACTCGAAGGGAGGAAGCTGCAAGAGGAGTAATAAAAACTTTTCGCGCAGTGGGACAACAAGTGAATATTTTATTTGCAGTATCAGAATGTGTACCGTTTGTGAAATCGGGAGGATTAGCTGATGTAGCGGGTGCGCTCCCAAAAGAGCTGAAAAAATTAGGAGTGGACGTTCGTATTATACTTCCGAATTATAGCCTCATTCCGCAAAAGTTAAGAGATGGATGTACGTTACATAAAGTAATTAACGTCCCGCTTGGGTGGAGAAATCAATATTGTGGAATTTTAAAAGGTGAGCAAGACGGAATTACGTATTACTTAATAGATAATGAATATTATTTTAAGAGAGATTCTCTGTATGGTCATTATGATGACGGGGAGCGTTTTTCTTATTTCTCAAAAGCAGTGTTAGAGTGTATTCCACATCTTGATTTTGAAGTGGATGTTCTTCATAGCCACGATTGGCATACGGCTATGGTTAATTTCTTACTTCGTGAAAAGTATCAAGATAACCCGTTATATGAGCGTATTAAAACGGTATATACGATTCACAACTTGCAGTTCCAAGGAGTATTTCCTCCTGAAGTGATGTACGACTTGTTAGAGCTTGGTGATGAATATTTTCATAGTGAGCAGCTAGAGTTTTATGGAAACATAAACTTTATGAAAGGCGGTATTATCGCTTCGGATCAAATTACAGCGGTGAGCCCGACGTATAAAGAAGAAATTCAATATGAATTTTTCGGTGAGAAGTTAGATGGATTACTGCGAAAATATAATGATAAGCTTAGCGGCATTGTAAATGGTATTGATACGAGCGTATATAATCCAGAAACGGATTCGTATATTAAGGCTCAGTATGATGCAGAGTCATTATATGAAAAGAGTGAAAATAAACGCGCTTTGCAGCGTTATTTTGGTTTGCCAGAAAAAGAGGATACACCAATTATTTCAATGGTAACGAGATTAACGAAGCAAAAAGGTCTTGATTTAGTACGCACTGTATTCCGCGAAATAATGGAAGAAGATGTACAATGTATTATTTTAGGCTCAGGTGATTCGGAATATGAGCAATTCTTTGAGTGGATGGCATATGAGTATCCAGAGAAGGTAAAAGTTTATATCGGATTTAATGAAGAATTAGCGCACCAAGTGTATGCGGGAAGCGATTTGTTTTTAATGCCATCGCTGTTTGAACCGTGTGGACTTGGACAACTTATCGCATTAGCGTACGGTACGATTCCAATTGTAAGAGAAACAGGTGGATTAAACGATACGGTACATTCTTATGATGAAGAAACAGGCGAAGGAAATGGTTTCAGTTTCACGAACTTTAATGCACATGACATGCTGCATACGGTTCACCGTGCAATTGAATTTTATCACGATAAACCAGTGTGGGAGCAACTTGTAAAACAAGCGATGATTGAAGATTATAGCTGGGAGCAATCGGCTCTTGCTTATAAGGAATTGTATAAAAGTCTCATGGAATAACATGTAGGTGGTGAAAAAATGTTTACTCATGTTGAAAGTTTTAAATCAACCTTTCTAGAAAAGTTAGAGACGATGTATGGGAAAAGTTTCAAAGATTCTACAACTCGTGATCAATATAATACGCTCGGCCATATGGTACGTGAGTATATGAATAGTCAATGGATTGCAACGAATGAGAGTTATCGATCCGGAGAGCAAAAGCAAATGTATTACTTGTCTATTGAGTTTTTGCTTGGACGTTTGCTTGGAAGTAACATCTTGAATTTAGGTATTAGAGATGTATGCGAGCAGGGTTTATCTGAACTGGGGATTTCGTTGCAAGAGTTAGAAGAAGTGGAAGCAGATGCAGGCCTTGGTAATGGTGGCCTTGGACGCTTAGCGGCCTGTTTTCTTGATTCACTTGCATCTTTAAACTTACCAGGACACGGCTGTGGAATTCGTTATAAACATGGGTTGTTTGATCAGAAAATTGTTGATGGTTATCAAGTTGAATTTCCAGAACAGTGGCTTCTTCATGAAAACGTATGGGAAGTAAGAAGGCATGATCAAGCTGTGGAAGTAAGTTATTTCGGCAGTGTTGAACCGCTAGAAATTGACGGGCGTTTAGAGTTTAGGCATACAAACGCAGAAGTCATTATGGCAGTGCCATATGATGTGCCGGTAGTAGGCTATGAGACGAGTACTGTAAATACACTTAGACTTTGGAATGCTGAACCAGTTCCTTTCCCGCAAAACTGCAAAGATATTTTGAAATATAAGCGCGAAACAGAGGCTGTGTCGGAGTTTTTATATCCAGATGATACGCATGATGAGGGGAAAATACTTCGTTTAAAACAACAGTATTTCCTCGTATCAGCAAGTTTACAAAATATCGTCCGAATGCATAGAGAAAGATATGGTGACCTTCGTCAACTACATGAAAAAATTGCGATTCATATTAACGATACACATCCGGTTTTAGCAATTCCAGAACTGATGCGTATTTTACTAGACGAAGAAAAGTTAACATGGGAAGAAGCTTGGCACATAACGACGCAGACGATTTCTTATACGAATCATACGACGTTATCAGAAGCGCTCGAAAAGTGGCCAATTCACATTTTTAAACCGTTATTACCGAGAATTTATATGATTATTGAAGAGATTAATGAACGTTTCTGTCATGAACTTTGGGAACGTTATCCTTATGAATGGCATCGCATTGAAGACATGGCAATTATTGCGCATGATCTTGTGAAAATGGCTCATTTAGCAATTGTCGGTAGCCATAGCGTAAACGGTGTAGCAAAAATTCATACGGAAATATTAAAACAGCGGGAAATGCGATTGTTTTATGAATTTTATCCAGATAAGTTTAATAATAAGACGAATGGAATTGCTCATAGGCGCTGGCTTATGAAAGCAAATCCACAGCTAACAAATCTCATTTCAGAGGCGATTGGAACAGAGTGGAAGAAAGAACCAATTAAGCTTCAATCGTTGCAAACAGTTCAATATGATGCTAGTTTCCAAGAGAAATTTGCAGAGGTAAAACAAGAGCGTAAAGAGATTTTAGCGGAGCGCATTCATAATACAATGGGGATTACGATTGATCCAAATTCTATTTTTGATGTGCAAGTGAAAAGATTACATGCTTACAAACGACAATTATTAAATGTTCTTCATATTTTATATTTGTATAACCGTTTGAAAGAGGATGCTAGTTTTACATTTTATCCGCGTACTTTTATTTTTGGAGCGAAAGCATCACCTGGCTATTATTACGCGAAAAAAATTATTAAATTAATAAATGAACTCGCAAGAAAAGTAAATAATGACCCGTACGTCAGTCAATATATGAAAGTTATCTTTCTAGAAAACTACCGAGTTTCTTTAGCGGAAGATATATTCCCGGCAGCGGATGTAAGTGAACAAATTTCAACGGCGAGTAAAGAAGCATCGGGAACAGGTAATATGAAATTTATGATGAATGGTGCAATTACACTCGGAACGCTAGACGGAGCTAACATTGAAATAAAAGACCGGGTCGGTGATGATAACTGTTTCATTTTCGGCTTAACAGCGGAAGAGGTTCTTCATTACTATCAAAATGGTGGATATCGTGCAAGTGATTATTATCACCACAATAGGCACATTAAAAAAGTAGTTGATCAATTAACAAATGGTTTCTTTGCACAATCGGGAGCTGAATTTGAAGCGATTTACGATTCTCTTGTTATTCAAAATGATGAATATTTCGTTCTGCGAGATTTTGGCCCATATGCTGAAAGACAAGAAGCTGTCGGTAGAGCTTATGAGAACCGAACAAAGTGGCTAGAAATGTCGATTTTAAATATTGCACAGTCTGGTCATTTTGCGAGTGATCGAACGATTTTGCAGTACAGCAATGAAATTTGGGGTATTGGTAATGCAGTTAAACAGTTTTAAAGAAGTTGCTATATTGGGAGATATATTATCGATTTACCAACAAAAATGGATATTAATAAATAAAACGGGCTTAATAAAATTAAGCTCGTTTTATTTATTTTGCTTAAGAAAGAAATGGAACAGTGGTATATATGATACCTGCCCCATCATACTCTCCTGTCGCAAAGTATGAAAATGTAAAGAAACCTGTGACCGTAAAAATTACAATAAGAAAAAGTGTGAAGATAAATTTTAACATGTAAGGTCCCCTCATCCAAAAATAACTTCATAGAGTATTATAGTATACGAATATTTTATTTCCAATTGTTTACTGGTTAAAAATGAGAAGTCAGACATGTTTTGTATGTTGTAATGGAATGATTATTTGTAATGGATTTTGTGTTTTTTGTAAATGTCATATTGTGATGAACGTGTGCATACTCCCAATCATGATCATTGAAATTTATGTTTCGGGGAGGGAGAAGTGGAACGACATCGAACAAGTTGACGAAACGAAAACTACTAGCTACTTGTAGTTTATAATAATTTCGAAAAGCGATATCTCCTACTTTTGGAGAAGCAAATGTATAAAGTCCATATTGCGCGAAGGCAGTATTTATACGCGCATCTAATATGTGTAATGTGGCAAGCGCGCCACCTAGACTATGCCCAGTAGCTAGCAGTTTTTTATGTGCTGGCAATGATACGAGCATATCCATAATAGAATCACGGCAAGACTCATAAATAGAGAGAAATCCGTGATGGACATTTCCGCCATTTAAAGCATAAGGATAAGGTTTTTGATTGACGAGAGAGTCAATAATCCAATCTGGGTCTGTTTGAGTGCCCCTAAAGGCAACGATAATTGTATCCTCAGATTCTAATATAAACCCGAACCATTCTGTTGTTTGAATGGCCTTTCCTTGAAAACCTTGTACATATTGAAAACCATCTGGTATTTCGAAAATACCATTTTGTTTATATTGTTCATACGTTAACTCACAACAAGAAGCTAACAGTATGGCAGTGTCTTTATCAAAGGATAAAGGAGTACGCATTAAGGAAGCCCTCCTTAAGAAAAGGTATAGTTTAATATATGCAGTGAGGAACTTGATTCATGCTTTTGGAGGAGGGAAGTAGCTTGTATTGCTTATCTAAATCAGTGGAGGGAATTATATAGACTTATCGACGAATAATGTCAAAATAAAACAGTGCCTGATAAGGGCACTGTTTACTCTTTTCCATCTTAAGGAATCGACTTTTTTAGTTATTCTTAATGAACTAACGCATGCGTTAGTTACATAAGTAAGAGGTTTGAAAAAATAGCCTGTATATATTTGAACGATGAATTACCTATTTTCTTTTGTTTGTTCGCATTATATACCGAAAATTTCGGGAAACGAAACGTATTATTTATCTGTTTGTTTTTGCTTTTTTTTCAAATACTCCGCACGCAATTGTTCAAGTTGCTGCTTTTTATCAAATTTGGCAGGCTTCTGTTTTTCATGAAACTTTGCCACAGCTACCTGACTTTTGGAATCCAATTGATATTTTCCCACTTTGTTCACCTACTTTTCTTGTCTTTAAAGAGAATCTATTCAACAAATATAATATACCTTATTTTACTGAAGTAAACCTTATTACTTTATTTCATCTGCTTTTTCTCGTTTGTAGACGTAAATTAAAACACCCTTTCACTGCATTACTGCAAGCAAGGGTGTTTTAATTGTAGTATTTTATTAGTCGATGGCTATGCCCGCATAAGGGCCCTTTTTACTCTTTCCCATCCAATAAACGACCAAGTCCACCTAATACACTACCTTCACCAGTACTTTGCGCTGCTGGGCTTGTAAGGCGTGCTGCTAATCGGCTAAGTGTTAAGGACTGAATCCAAACTGTTCCAGGACCTTCTAATGTTGCGAAGAATAAACCCTCACCGCCAAATAGAGCTGTTTTTACTTTTCCAACGAACTCGATATCATAGTTAATATCTTTTGTCATGGCAACGAGACAACCTGTATCAATGCGAAGTTTCTCACCAGGTTTTAATTCACGTTTATATACAGTTCCGCCTGCGTGCATGAAAGCAAGGCCGTCACCTTCAAGTTTCTGCATGATAAAACCTTCACCGCCGAAGAAACCAGTTCCTATTTTTTTCGTAAATTCAATTCCGATAGAAACCCCTTTTGCGGCACAAAGAAAGGCATCTTTTTGACAAACTATTTTTCCTTGATATTCTGTTAAATCTACAGGAATAATTTTACCAGGATAAGGAGCAGCAAATGAGACGTGGCGTTTGCCGTGACCTGTATTTGTAAATACAGTCATAAACATACTTTCGCCTGTAACGAGACGTTTACCAGCGCCCATTAATTTGCCGAATAAACCGTTAGATGGGCCAGAACCGTCACCAAAGATTGTTTCCATTTCAATGTAATCTTCCATCATCATCATTGCGCCAGCTTCTGCGATAACGCTTTCTTTTGGATCTAATTCAATTTCAACAAACTGCATATCATCGCCATATAACTTATACTCGATTTCATGTGCTTGCATTTTTTCACCTCATAAATATGTAGTAATTATATTGTACAGAAGTTAAAAGAATTAGAGTACTGTATTTTTGTTAATTTTTGAATAAAAATAGAATGAAAATTTAAGGTTATACTAGGATTATAAAAAATGATGTAATGAAAGTGTTCTCATTTGACGTTTTCGATATAGCATGATATAGTGAAAGCACTATTGAGCTACATAATGTGGTACGGAAATAAAGCACGTTGTATTAAAGGCTGTAAGCTTGTTATACATTCATGTCCTTTATATCCACCTTTTCATGTGGATTCATAGTTTCATTTTTATTTAGGAGGTACATGACATGCAAACAGGTAAAGTTAAATGGTTTAACGGCGAAAAAGGTTTTGGCTTCATCGAAGTTGAAGGCGGAGAAGACGTATTCGTACATTTCTCAGCTATCCAAGGCGACGGCTTCAAAACTTTAGAAGAAGGTCAAGAAGTTTCTTTCGAAATCGTTGAAGGAAACCGCGGACCACAAGCAGCTAACGTTACAAAAAACTAATTAGCTAGCGATAAAAAGCATTCCGATTTTCGGAATGCTTTTTTTTATTCTTTGGAACTAGATTCATTTGAAGATAATTCGCCCTTAAAGGTACGCTCTTCAAAGTCATCAAGCATTTGTTCATATTCTTCATGTTCCTCTGTGGCGAAAACTTGTGGATTTTTCCCGTACATATCCGTGCCGATGAAGTTTTCGAAATCCTCTACGTATCCTACATTTTCCTCGCTATTTATATACATGCCATTATAGTTTTTTGAATCTTGTCTTTCTAAATCAGACGGTGTTTCAGACGTTCCGTAATTTGCGACGTCTTGCCATGCATCTTCCGCGTCATACTCGACAGAATAGTCTTCATCGTGCTTACGGAAAGAAGGGGACAATACTTCTTCTTCAACTGGACGCGTATCCATATTTAATTTATTTGTCGCGTGCTGAACGCATGTTGTAGCAGTAGGCATTGCTTCTAATCTTTCGAATGGAATCTCCACGCCAGATACTTCACAAATGCCGTACGTACCAGCTTCAATTTTTTGCAGAGCATGTTTTGTATCATCTAGTTGTTTATGCCAAAATTCGATGAGTCCGAAATCCTTTTCTCGTTCGTATAATTCTGTAGCCATATCACCTGGATGGTTGTCATAGCTAGACAGTTCTCCTACTGAATCACGTTCAGAAGCACGATCTGTATTTTCATGAGTCTGTATCGTTTGTTCCAGTTCTTGTTTTTGTTTTTCTAAAATGGATTTAAATTGACCTATTTGTTGTGGAGTTAACATAGTCGTCCACCTTCCTACAATTCAGTTTCTTTACATAGTATGAGCGTTGAGAGTAGGAATTATGAGATGAATTTCAGATATGAAAAAGGAGCCGCATAAGCAGCTCCTTTTATAGAAAGTATCCAAGTAATAATCCGATTCCCATTAGGAAACCGAAGATTGTATTTGTTTTTGCTGTTGCAATCATCGCAGGTACCATTTCCATTGGAATGCTTTTGCCGATAAAGCCTTTTGTCGCTTTAAATGCTTTCGGTGCACTTAAAAATACGATAAGCATCCATGGTGATACGATGCCCACGATAATTAAAGCAATTGTCCAAATGTAGGAAACGATGAACATCGAAGCAAGTACACCAACAGCTCTTTCACGTCCAACGAGAATTGCTAACGTTTTACGACCGTTTTCTTTATCGCCATCCAAGTCACGAATATTATTAGCTAGTAAAATGGCACCAATTAAAATGGAGCTTGGAATAGATAGTAAAATGACTTCTGATGTTATAGTGCCAGTTTGAATAAAGAATGAAATCCCAATAATAATGACACCCATAAATAATCCGGCTGTCAATTCCCCAAATGGTGTATATGCAATTGGAAGTGGGCCACCTGTATAAAGGTAAGCAACGGCCATACAAACAAGACCGATTGCAGCAAGCCACCAGCTAGAATTTATACAAATATAAACACCTAATAGTATTGCGATGCCGAAAAATCCAAATGCTAAGTTAAGCACTGTTTTTGGCTGAATGCCATCGCGAACGATAGCGCCGCCGATACCAACTGAACCTTCGTGATCGAGTCCTCTTTTATAATCAAAGTATTCATTAAACATGTTTGTTGCTGCTTGAATGAGAAGACAAGCAAGAAGCATCATAAGGAAAAGAGGAAGATGTATTTGATTTATACCTCCGACCTGCATCGAATATGCTGTTCCGATGAAAACAGGAACGAAAGCGGCTGTTAATGTATGGGGACGTAGTAAACTCCACCAGATGCGCCAGCCTGTTTGCTTACTTGGCTTTGGCGCCGTAGGAGAGGAATTCGTTTTGACGTTCATTTCCATGTTGAATCCTCCTTTGGTCACATATTGTACAAAACTAAGTGTAGAAAAAGCATCATTTAGTGTCAACGTTTATTTTCTAGGAAGAGAAGGTGAATTTCTCAGAAATGCTAAACGTTGACAGGCCTTTCGTTTGAGGTGTATCTTAAAATCAAGCGTAATTATGACTATTTTTCGCCCATAGGGGGGAGACAATTGTGATTCAAACGAAACAAAAAGGCTTGCAAGAAGTTCTTATTGCAGCCATAAAGCGTGCAACTAACGAAAAAACATTGGTTAGTTTTGTAAAACAAATAGACTGGGTGGATCCGCTTCTGTTCTATGCAGCAGGAAAGAGGATTTCATTCGAAAATAGATGTTATTTTGCAGACCCGGCTCAGCATGTAATATTGGCAGGAATTGGCTCTGTTTTCACTATAGCAAATTCTTCTCATAAGCGCTTTCAAACTGCTCGTGACGAGTGGGAGAAAGTAAAAGAGAATGCATTTCTCCAAAGAGATGAATATGAATTTGGAACGGGTCCGCTTTTATTTGGTGGTTTTTCATTTGATCCAGAAAAAGAGAAAACGGACCTATGGAAAGAATTTAAGGATACGACATTTTCACTACCAGCATTTTTATTAACTGTAAAAAATGAAAAAGCATGGTTAACGATGAATACATTTGTTTCAGCAACAGATTGTGCAGAAACTCTTTATAACGAAATGATTTCTTTAGAAGAGAAAATTTTGGGAGAGAGTAAATGTGCGCTAAACGGATCGAAATTAACTGTTATTTCTAAAGTAGAAGTGGATCCGAAAGGCTGGATGAAAGCAATTGAAAAAGTACAAGATGAGATGAAGCAGGGTAACGTACAGAAGGTTGTATTGGCGAGAGAACTAAAAGTAGAGATGAATCATTCTATTGATTCCGCTCTTGTTTTAGAAGCACTTCGCATTGGTCAACCAGATTGTTACGTATTTTCTTTTGATTATAAAGGAGCATGCTTCTTAGGAGCGACACCAGAACGATTAATTCGCAAAGAGGATGAAAAATTTACATCGATGTGTCTTGCTGGTTCAATCGGTCATGGTCATTCTATAGAAGACAGTGAACGAAATAGTAATGAGCTTCTTCATGATGAAAAGAATTTAGCTGAACATGGTTATGTTGTTAACATGATTCGCTCCGTACTAAATGAACATTGCGAATACGTTAATATTCCGGAAAGCCCAGGCTTATTAACAACGAAAAACTTAATTCACTTATATACGCCTGTAGAAGCAAAAGGCGGTGCGAGTCTTTTAACAATGGTAGAAGAATTACATCCAACACCAGCTCTTGGCGGGACACCTCGTTTGGCAGCGATGAAACTGATTCGTGATGTTGAATTGTTAGACAGAGGATTGTATGGTGCACCGATTGGCTGGATAGATGATGAAGGAAATGGTGAATTTGCGGTTGCACTGCGCTGCGGATTATTAAACGGCGAGAAAGCATCCTTATTTGCCGGTTGTGGTATTGTAATTGATTCAATCCCGCAGCTTGAATATGAAGAAACAAGTTTGAAGTTTAGACCGATGCTTGGTGCTTTGGAGGAATTAATGAAATGAACAATCATATAGAAGCATTATCATATTATTTAGGCGCGTTCGTGGATGAACTGACGCGTCTAGATGTATGTGATGTTGTCATTAGTCCAGGCTCACGGTCAACGCCGATTGCTTTACTAATGGAACAACATGAAGGAATGAACACATATTTACATGTAGATGAAAGATCAGCAGGATTTTTCGCGCTCGGTATTGCGAAAGCGAAGAAACGCCCAGTAGCATTATTGTGTACGTCAGGAACAGCAGCAGCTAATTACTATCCAGCTGTATGTGAAGCTTTTCATTCAAGGGTCCCGCTTATCGTCTTAACAGCGGATAGACCGCATGAATTAAGAGATGTAGGTGCACCACAAGCAATGAATCAATTTAATTTATACGGTACTTTTGTGAAGCAATTTACAGAGATGGCACTGCCAGAAGCGAGTGAAATGATGTATCATTACGCTCGTATGACGACGCAGCGCATAGTAGCAAGTGCTTGTTTAGCGCCGCAGGGTCCTGTTCACCTTAATTTTCCAGTTCGCGAACCACTTATCCCTGATTTCTCACTAGAAAGCTTATGGGATAAAGGACGTAGTGAATATACAGGAGTAGTTCAGCAAGGAAACGTGACGATGCCGAGTGAATATGTAGATTCTCTTGTAGGGCGCCTTTCACATATGGAAAAGGGGCTTATTATTTGTGGTGATGATAGTCATTCGGAAATTGCAATGTTTGCCACAGAACTGGCTGAAAAAACTGGCTATCCTATATTAGCAGACCCACTTTCTAATATTCGTAGCGGACACCACGATAAAACGATGGTAATTGACTGTTACGATACATTTTTACGAAATGAACAGTTAAAAGAAACGTGGAAACCGGACGTTTTAATTCGCTTTGGTGGTATGCCTGTTTCGAAATCATTAACGCAGTTCATAAAAAAACAAACGAAAGCAGTTCATATCGTTGTCGATGAATCAGGACAATGGAGAGATCCAGCTCTTGTTGCGACAGAAGTTGTGCAAGCAAGTGACATTGAATTCTGCAAGGCAGTAATAGAAAAAATGCCAGTTATGAAAAAGAATGATTGGTTCGTAATGTGGCAACATATAAACGAAAAAACGAAGGAAACGCTTCGTGAAATAGAAACATATGATACTGCATTTGAAGGAAAGGTTATTACGGATATTGTACGCGTATTACCAGAAGGAGCAACATTATTTGCGAGCAATAGTATGCCAATTCGTGATACAGATTCATTCTTCTTCAAATCGGATAAAAACATTCAAGTGATGGCAAATCGTGGTGTAAATGGTATTGATGGAATTATTTCGACAGCTTTAGGAGCGAGTATTATTTGTAATCCGCTCGTATTAGTTATCGGTGATTTATCGTTTTATCATGATTTAAATGGACTGTTAGCAGCGAAATTACATGAATTAAACATAACAATTGTCGTTGTAAATAATGACGGCGGGGGGATTTTCTCATTCTTACCGCAATATGAGAAAAAGGAACATTTCGAATCATTATTTGGAACACCAATTGGCCTTGATTATGAGCATGTTGTCAAAATGTACGGTGGTTCATTTAGCCGTGTAAATGGTTGGGAAAACTTCCGAGAAGAGGTACAAAAAGGAACGACTGCAAAAGGTTTACACGTTGTGGAAATTTGTACAAACCGTGATGAAAACTTAACGTTGCACCGTACATTATGGGCAAAAACGATGGACGTAATTACTACATCTTTGCAAGGTGAATCAAAATGAACGTAACGCTGCAAGGTGTATCGTATGAATATGAAGTAGTTGGAAGCGGAGAACCACTTCTACTTCTTCATGGTTTTACGGGAAGCATGGAAACGTGGCGTTCTTTCGTTCCTTCGTGGAGCGAGCAATTTCAAGTCATTTTAGTAGACATTGTTGGGCATGGAAAAACGGAAAGTCCTGAAGATGTAATGCATTATGATATTCGAAATGTAGCATTGCAAATGAAAGAGCTACTGGATTATCTTCATATTGAAAAAGCACACATACTTGGCTATTCAATGGGCGGTAGACTGGCGATTACGATGGCATGTTTATATCCGGAGTATGTACATTCCCTTGTATTAGAAAATTGTACAGCTGGGCTCAAAAGTGAAGAGGATAGAAAAGAACGTCGTGAAAAAGATGAGCGACTTGCTCATAAAATTGAGCGAGAAGGCATCAATAGTTTTGTATCGATGTGGGAAAATATTCCGCTGTTTGAAACGCAAAAAAATTTAGCAAAAAATGCACAAGAAGCGGTGCGAAAAGAACGACTTGCTAACAATCCAAAAGGACTTGCAAATAGCTTGCGCGGCATGGGAACGGGGGCTCAGTCTTCATGGTGGGACGAGCTGCAAAACTTAAAAATGCCTGTTCTTTTAATGAACGGGGAGTATGACGAAAAGTTCTTTCGCATATTAAAAAACATCGAAAAATGCGTGTCTGATGCGAAAATTGTCAAAATTCATGGTGCTGGCCATGCAATTCATGTGGAACAACCGGAAAAGTTTGATACAATAGTAAAGGGATTTCTAAAAACTATGCAGTGATGCTTTTTTCAGCAAGAAGGAAGTCACACTTATAGATGAGATCAGAAATATACAAGGAGGTAGTTGTAATGGCTATTGAATGGGTAAAAGAAGGCAATTACGAAGATATTATTTATTCAACATACAATGGTATCGCAAAGATTTCGATTAACCGTCCTGAAGTACATAACGCATTTCGTCCTAAAACGGTAATGGAGTTAATCAACGCTTTTGCACACGCTCGTGATGATGCAAATGTTGGCGTTATCATTTTAACAGGTGAAGGTGGACGTGCATTCTGTTCTGGCGGCGACCAAAAGGTTCGCGGTCATGGTGGATATGTAGGTGACGACCAAATCCCTCGTTTAAACGTATTAGACTTACAACGTCTAATTCGCGCAATTCCTAAACCAGTTATCGCAATGGTAGCAGGTTATGCAATCGGTGGTGGACACGTACTTCATATCGTATGTGATTTAACAATCGCTGCAGACAACGCTGTATTCGGACAAACAGGTCCTAAAGTAGGAAGCTTTGACGGTGGGTACGGAGCTGGTTACCTAGCTCGTATGGTAGGCCACAAGAAAGCTCGTGAAATTTGGTACCTATGCCGTCAATACAATGCACAAGAAGCGCTTGATATGGGCTTAGTAAACACAGTAGTACCATTAGAAGAGCTTGAAGCAGAAACAGTACAATGGGCACAAGAAATTTTAGCAAACAGCCCAATGGCACTTCGTTTCCTAAAAGCTGCATTCAACGCAGACACAGACGGTCTAGCTGGTATTCAACAACTAGCTGGAGATGCAACGTTATTGTACTATACAACTGACGAAGCAAAAGAAGGTCGTGACGCGTTCAAAGAAAAACGCAGTCCGGACTTCGGTCAATTCCCTCGTTTCCCTTGATGAAAGCGAAGCCGACTGTTTAGCCCCGTTGGCTAAGGTTCTTTCGCACAGAAAGTGTTTTTTACTTTCTCGTGCGGAAGGTTCTTAGACGGAAGGGGCTAGGAGGCGCAGCTGGATAAGGTCAAACCGGAAACAAAACAACTAAGAGACTTGATGTCATATCAAGTCTCTTTCTTTCATGAAAGGAGAATGAGTGATGGAGACGATGCCAAATTGGTTAATGCAGCGTGCATTTTTAACACCAGACCGCACTGCAATTGAAATAGAGGAAGAGAAAGTTACTTTTATGGAGCTACATGAAAAAGTAGTATCTGTTTGTGAACACCTTACGTATGTTGGAGTGAAGCGAGGGCAAAAGGTGGCTGTTCTGATGAAAAATGGTATGGAGATGATTACAGTTATTCACGCCCTATCTTATGTAGGTGCAGTAGCTGTGCTTTTAAATACGCGTCTTTCAAGAGAAGAGCTACTTTGGCAAATGGATGATGCTAAAGTTATTTGTTTAGTGACGGATCAAGATTTTGATGCTAAAGATGTTCCTGTCTATTCATTCGCTGAAGTGATGAATGGACCGAAGGCGGAAGCATCTATACAAGAGGAATTTTCTTTAGAAGAAGCGATGACAATTATTTATACGTCTGGGACAACAGGGAAACCGAAAGGCGTTATTTTAACGTACGGTAATCATTGGGCAAGCGCAGTCGGTTCTTCGCTTAACTTAGGGCTTCGTGATGATGATTGTTGGTTAGCTTGTATGCCGATGTTCCACGTTGGCGGGCTATCTCTTTTAATGAAAAATATTATGTACGGCATGCGCATTTTACTCGTTCCGAAATATGATGCGGATTTTATTCATAAAGCACTTCAAACGAGAGGTGTAACGATTATTTCTGTCGTCTCAAAAATGTTAACTGATTTATTAGAGAGACTTGGAGAAGGAACATATCCATCTTCTTTACGATGCATGTTACTTGGCGGAGGACCAGCGCCGAAACCATTATTAGAAACGTGTGTGGAAAAAGGAATTCCAGTGTATCAAACGTACGGTATGACAGAAACGTCGTCTCAAATTTGTACGTTATCAGCTGATTACATGTTAACGAAAGTAGGATCAGCTGGAAAGCCACTATTTCAGTGCCAACTTCGCATCGAAAAGGACGGCGTAGTAGTGCCGCCACATGCGGAAGGTGAAATTGTAGTAAAAGGGCCGAACGTAACAGGCGGTTATTTTAACCGTGAAGATGCGACGAGTGAGACAATTCAAAACGGATGGCTTCATACTGGTGACCTCGGTTATTTAGATGAAGAAGGATTTTTATACGTATTAGACCGCCGCAGCGATTTAATTATTTCTGGCGGAGAGAATATATACCCGGCTCAAATTGAAGAAGTGTTGCTTTCTCATCCGATGATAGTGGAAGCAGGTGTTGTCGGTATGTCTGACGATAAATGGGGACAAGTACCAGCTGCTTTTATTGTAAAAAGCGGGGCGGTAACAGAAGAAGAAATTCTTCAATTTTGTGAGGAGAAATTAGCGAAATATAAAGTGCCGAAGAAAGCATGTTTCTTAGAGGAATTACCACGTAACGCTTCGAAAAAATTGTTAAGACGAGAGCTAAGACAATTAGTGGAGGAGATGTAGGTGGAGATAAAAAAAGCGACACTTCATATAACGGAAATGCCACTCGTAATCCCGTTCGCTGCAAGCTACGGGACTTACGAAAAGCGCGAGAGTATCGTTATTGAATTGGAGGATACGGACGGGTACATCGGATTTGGGGAAGTCGTTGCATTTTCTGAACCGTGGTATACGGAAGAAACGGTGAAGACAGCGCTGCATGTACTGCAAGATTTTTTATTACCTGATTTATTAAAGGCTGAAATTTCACATCCGAATGAAGTGCCATGTTTGTTCCAGCATATAAAAAGAAACCGAATGGCAAAGGCGGGAATTGAAGGGGCTGTTTGGGATTTATATGCGAAGCGTCAAAAGAAATCGCTAGCGACAGTACTTGGCGGAACTAGTCCTGAGATTGAAGTCGGCGTTGTAATTGGGATCAATACAATTCCGGTTATGTTAAAACAAATCGAGAAGTACGTGGAAGAAGGATACGAGCGTTTTAAAGTGAAAATAAAGCCAGAACATGATTACGAATTATTGAAAGAGATTCGTAAAGAGTTTCCGCATATCCCACTAATGGCAGATGCGAATTCAGCGTATACATTAGCGGATACAGAGAGGCTGAAACGACTAGATGAATTCCAATTAATGATGATTGAACAACCGTTAGCGGATTACGATTTTCTTGATCATGCACAGTTGCAAAAGAAAATTGAAACGCCGATTTGTTTAGATGAAAGTATTCATAGTTTAGAAGACGCGCGCGTTGCGATTACGCTTGGCAGCTGCCAAATTGTGAACATTAAGCCAGGGCGAGTGGGTGGACTAACAGAATCTATTCAAATCCATAATTATTGCATGGAGCATAATATCCCTGTTTGGTGCGGCGGTATGGTAGAGATGGGGATTTCACGAGCGCAAAATGTTGCTCTTGCTTCATTACCTAACTTTACGATTCCAGGCGACATATCTGCTTCTAGTAGACATTGGCAGAGGGATATTATTTCACCGGAAGTGACGCTTGAGGGCGGGAAAGTGATGGTGCCGCAAAGCGTTGATGCTGAGTATGAAGTAGACCGCGGAAGGCTGGCGGAAATCACGAAGCAGCGGATTGTGTTTGAACGGTAAATGGAAGTTTGATTAGGATACCCGCAAGTAGCGAGAGGATTTTGTCGTTCATTGTCGGTAAGTCGATATATTTCAATAATCGCTGATATAATTCGAGTTACGGTCGATATAATTGAAAAATCGCTGATATAATTCAAGTTGTGGTCGATATATTTGGAAAATCGCTGATATAATTTTATTTACCAAGGTTACTCTAACGAGTAGCCTTTTTGTATTGTACAAATTGGATAGACTAGTTTACAATCGAGCGTATAAAAATGGAATGAAAAGGGGGAGTAAAATGAAGCGCATTTCAATTTTAATAGCTGATGATGAGGCGGAAATTGCTGACTTAATTGAGATACATTTAGAAAAAGAAGGGTACCATGTTGTGAAAGCAGCGGATGGGGAAGAGGCAGTTCATATTATTGAAACGAAGCCAATCGACTTGGTAGTTTTAGATATTATGATGCCGAAAATGGATGGTTATGAGGTGACGCGTCAAATTCGCGCGAAACATCATATGCCGATTATTTTTTTAAGCGCGAAAACTTCGGACTTTGATAAGGTGACAGGTCTTGTACTAGGTGCGGATGATTATATGACGAAGCCTTTCACACCAATAGAATTAGTTGCACGTGTAAATGCACAACTGCGTAGGTTTTTTACGTTAAATCACCCGAAAGTAGCGGAGAGTAAATCTGCTTTAGAAATAGGCGGAGTCGTAATTAATCCTGAGCGCAGGACGGTTGATGTGTATGGTGAGCAAATTGAATTAACGCCGAAAGAGTTCGATATTCTATATTTATTAGCAAGTCATCCGAAGAAAGTATACAATGTGGAAAATATTTTTCAGCACGTATGGGCAGATGATTATTATGAAGGTGGAAATACAGTAATGGTACATATTCGTACTTTGCGGAAGAAACTTGGAGAAGATAAAAGAAAGGATAAATTAATAAAAACAGTGTGGGGAGTAGGTTATACTTTCAATGGCTAATATGATGAAAAGCTTTCGATTTAAAATGATTGCCTTATTTGCGTTAAGTATGGTGCTTGCAGCAACTGTAACTTATATAATTTATAAAGGATTGCAGTTGTATTATAAAACGATGGTTCGCTACGAAGAGCCTTTAGCACAATTTAGGTCAATGGTAAGGGAATTTGGAGACATTAACTTCTTTTTAATTTTCTTTATTCCGTTATCTATTATCTTTTTCTTCTTTTTGACAAAACCGTATTTAAAATACTTTGATGAAATTTCTAATGGGATTCATCATCTTGCGAACGGTAACTTTACGAATAAAGTTCAAGTTTCATCAAATGATGAGTTTGGAAATATCGCGCGTGAAATAAATGTTGCAAGTGAAAAGTTAAAAGAAGCTGTTGAAAGAGGAGATTTTGCAGAAAGTAGTAAAGATCAGCTTGTTGTGAATTTAGCTCATGATTTAAGAACACCGTTAACATCCGTGTTAGGATATTTAGATTTAATTCTTAAAGATGAAAATTTAACAAAAGAACAAATTAAACATTTCTCCACAATTGCATATACAAAATCGCAAAGACTGGAAAGTTTAATTGATGAGCTATTTGAAATTACACGTATGAATTATGGCATGCTAAAGCTGGATAAAAAGCCGATTGATATAAGTGAGTTGCTTATACAGTTAGAGGAGGAATTGTATCCGTTATTAGAAAAACATCATTTAGAAGCTAGATTAAACGTGGCTCCTCATTTACCGATGCACGGTGATGGAAAATTGTTAGCTAGAGTATTTGAAAACTTATTAACAAATGCCGTTCGTTACGGGTACGATGGGCAATTTGTTGATATGAATGGATATGTTGATAATGGAGAAGTTGTCGTACAAATTATGAATTACGGAGATAGCATTCCGGAAGAAGATTTACCGTATCTTTTTGATATGTTCTATACAGGTGATAAAGCAAGAACTGAGAACCGTGGCGGGACTGGCCTAGGACTATTTATTGCGAAAAATATTGTCGAGCAACATAACGGTACGATTTCTGCTGAGAGCAATGTAGTTAGAACGCTATTTGAAGTACGATTGCCAAAAGACGAGAATGTAACAATTTAATAAAAATTTAAACTTTACCCCACTTTTTATTTTAATAGTTTTTTCTATTCTATACGTAAGTTACGTTAAGGAGGAACTAGAAATGAAAAAGTGGGTATTTATTTCTTTTTTTATAGCATGCACAGTATGTGTAGGCGTTTATATATCACCGTTATTTCAAAAGGAAATCGATGTTAAAATTGTCGGGAAAGATGAGCTAGTAAAGGCGGCAAACACTGAGAGGAAAGAGATTACGAAGGAACAAATTTATAAGGGCGATTTATTATTAGTTAACAGGGATTATCCAGTAAAAAAAGATAGTATTAGGTCTGATATTATAAATGTAAATCATAATAATGAATTAGTAAGAGGTTATGTAATATTTGATAGAAATCTTCGTTTATCAAAGGATGTTGTGAAAAAGTTTTTGAACGTTGTCGATGCGGCTGGAAAAGAAAGTGTTAACCATTTTTTGATTAGTAGTGGTTATAGAGATTTCCAAGAGCAAAAACAGCTATATGAAAAAATGGGATCTGATTATGCACTTCCAGCAGGATACAGTGAACATAATTTAGGATTATCACTGGACATTGGGTCTACTCAAAAGAAAATGGAGAAAGCGCCTGAAGGAAAATGGATTGAAGAGAACGTATGGAAGCATGGCTTTGTATTACGTTATCCGAAAAATAAAAGTAACATTACTGGAATTCAATATGAGCCATGGCATATCCGTTATGTCGGCCTACCTCATAGCGCAATTATGCAAAAAAAGAATTTTACACTAGAGGAATATTTAGAGTTTTTAAAAGAGGAAAAAGAGGTTTCAACTGAAGTAGAAGGTAAGAAATATACTGTTTCTTATTATAAAGTTTCTGAGAATACGAAAGTGAACGTTCCAGCAAACAAGCAGTATGAAATTTCCGGGAACAATATGGATGGGGTTATTGTGACGGTTCAGGAATAGAGAAAAAGGCTGTGCCATTTGGGACAGCCTTTTCTTATATAAGAAAGGAAGTGACGTTTTTTGTCGGTAAATCGATATTCTTTGTCGAATCGTT
>NZ_JAKUDW010000063.1:0-30536 GCF_022662595.1 Bacillus cereus group sp. BfR-BA-01524
GTAGCGCAAAAAGATTTACCTGTTGTAGAGAGTGTAATAAATGATGGGCAGGAAGCATTGGCGAATTTAGATAAGTTCTTTGCAAGACAAGATCAAACATTAAAAAATGCTCCAGGGACGATAAGAAATGATTTAGTGGCAGCAAAAGGCGTTATGGATAGTGCAGCTGCATTTACTGACTTTTTAATGAATCCAGGTGTAGAACTAAATATTCCTGACTTGTCTGGAATGAATGGATTACCTGAATTCCCAGCGAGACCAGATCTTTCTAAGTTGAATAGTGATGGTTATAAGAGTATAGCGCAAAATATTAATCAAACAGTAAATAATGTTTTAAGTTCATCACGTGCAGGAACAGCTTATGGGAAAAGTGTTTTAAATGGATTGCAAAATGGTCAGTTTGATCCAGAACAAGCAAAGAAAGATTTAAATGCGGTATCAGAACGATTACAAACTGGTACAGATGGTATTTCATATCTTATTAATTTCTTTACTGAACTTCAAAAATCGGCGACTACTGATTTTGGTCAAAGCTTTTTCCAAGGGCGAGTGAATCACTTAACTAATGTTAAAAAAGGTATGGAAAATGCAAATAACGGTATTAAAGATATTGTAAATGTTATTGGCAAAGGACAAGAAGTAAAGAAAGATGTAACAGATGTAGCGAATCAAAAATTAGATGCAGCAAATGGATTAATTGATCAAGCTGAAAAAGATTATAATGAAACGTTTGTAGCAGATTATAAAAAAGCAGTTAGCACAGTCGATCAAGCCAAAGTTGATGCAAATGCAGTATATGATAATGCAAAAGCAGATTACGATAAAGTAAAAAATGGTATTGAGGGTGCAAAAGCAGATTTACAGAAAGCAAAAGAAGATGTACAAAATAGAGGTATTAACGGTTTAGATTCAACGAAAGTAGCTTTAAATAGCTTAAATGGTCAATTCCAATCTGGAATCGGTTTAATTGATGATATGATTCCAGTTCTAGAAAGTACAAATAAGGTTTTAGCGGATGTAAATAGTGATAAAAACCTTAATAATGGAATCGCAAAATTAAACAAAGCGAAAAGCAGCTTACAAAAAGGTGTAGAGGCAACGAATAAGGGAATTACACTTCTTAACAATGGCCAGAAACCTACAAAAGATGTAATTGAAAGTATTAACAATGCTGCGAAGGGCGGATCAGCTCAATTAACAGATGTATTATCGACGTATGATTCAGAAATTGTACCTAATTTCAATACAGCAATTGCTCGTACAAAAGAGATGTCGAAAAATACAACTCAAATTTTAAATGATGCAGACAAAAAGCTTCCGGATGTTAAAAAATTACTAGAAGATTCATCAAAAGGCTTAGTAGACGGGAAAAAGAAATTGGCAGATATTAAAGCTGAAATGCCGGAGACTGAGAAAAAGATTAAAGAATTAGCAGATAAAATTCGTGATTTTGAATCTGAAGAGGATTTAAAAGACATTATACGCTTATTGAAAAACGATGTTGAGAAGCAAAGTGATTACTTTGCGAATCCAGTCAATTTAAAAGAGAATAAATTATTTGCGATGCCAAACTACGGTTCAGCGATGTCACCATTCTATACAGTGCTTGCATTATGGGTAGGCGCATTATTAATGGTTTCATTATTAACGGTAGAAGTACACGAAGAGGGCGCGAATTATAAGAGCCATGAAATTTACTTCGGACGTTTATTAACATTCTTAACGATAGGTCTTTCACAAGCGTTTATCGTATCGATGGGAGATATATTCTTACTCGGTACGTACGTAGTCGATAAGTTCTGGTTTGTATTATTTAGTTTATTTATTGGTGGAGTCTTCGTTTGCATCGTATACTCACTCGTTTCTATTTTCGGAAACGTTGGGAAATCAATGGCGATCATTTTACTTGTATTGCAAGTAGCAGGGTCGGGCGGAACATTCCCAATTCAAATGACACCGAAATTCTTCCAAGCAATTTATCCGTTCTTACCGTTCACATACGCAATTAGTGCAATTCGTGAAACGGTTGGCGGAATGCTTTGGGATATCGTAATAAGAGACTTACTTGTGTTAAGTGTTTTCGTAGTAGTTATGATCGTTGCTGCGTTATTACTGAAAACACCAATTAACAAATCAAGTGAAAAATTTGTTGAGAATGCAAAAGGAAGTAAAATTATTCATTAAGAAAAAGGTTCCTACCGAGAGCGGTAGGAACCTTTTTGTTTAATCGAACTTTAATTTTTTTAATGCGTCTGCGAACGGGTTGTTTAATGGTTCTTCTTCTTTTTTCTGTTGTTTCATATATTTTTGAACGTCACGTTTATCAGCTTTGTTTCCAGATTCTTTTTTACGTCGCTCTTGGAATGTTGATAATTTCTCGCGATAGCCACATTTACATGCAAAGATTTGACCTGCACCTTCACCACGTAATTCTAATTTCTTCTTACATTGCGGACAGCGAGCGTTTGTTGTACGAGATACATTTTTACGATGACCACATTCACGATCTTGGCATACGAGCATTTTTCCCTTTTTGCCGTTTACTTCTAGCATTGGTTTGCCGCAGTCTGGACAAGACTTCGTTGAAATGTTGTCATGTTTATATTTTTTATCACTCGATTTAATTTCAGAAACAATTTCTTTCGTATAGTTCTTCATTTCCGAAATGAATACTTCTTTCTTGAGTTTTCCTTTTGCAATTGCCTCAAGTTTTTGTTCCCACTCACCAGTTAGTGTAGGTGATTTTAATTCTTCTGGTACTAAATCAAGTAATTGACGACCTTTTGATGTAATGTGAATATCTTTACCACGTTTTTCAATTAAGAAAGAGTTGAAAAGTTTGTCGATAATATCTGCACGTGTCGCTACAGTACCTAATCCACCAGTTGACTTTAACGTATCAGCAAGTTGTTTATTTTGAGTATCCATATATTTTGTAGGATTCTCCATTGCTGAAAGTAAAGTTGCTTCATTAAAGCGTGCAGGTGCTTTCGTTTGACCTGATGTTTGCATAATTAACTTTACAGTTAATGTATCGCCCTTTTCAATGCGAGGTAGAAGCTGCTCCTTTACGTCATCAGTTACATCATCGTCTTCAAATCGATTTTCGTATACTTCCTTCCAACCAGCATGTAAAATTGTTTTTCCGCGTGCAATGAACGTTTCACTACCAACTTTAGTACGTAATGTTAGTTGCTCGTATTCGAATGCTGGGAATAAAACAGCTAAGAAACGTTTTACAACTAAATCATAAATTTTGCGTTCTTTATCTGTGAATGCTGAGAAGTTAACGTATCCTTCTGTTGGAATAATCGCATGATGATCGCTTACTTTACTATCATCAACAAATGATTTGTTAGGTTTGATAGGCTTTTGTAATACTTTATGTGCGAAGGGACGGTATTCTCCAACACCACATGCTTTTAGACGTTCTGGAAGTGTTCCAACGATATCAGATGAAATGTAGCGTGAATCTGTACGAGGGTACGTTAGCACTTTATGCTGTTCATACAATTTCTGCATAATATTTAATGTTTCTTTGGCAGAGTAACCGAACTTTTTATTTGCATCACGTTGCAATTCAGTTAAATCGTAAAGACCAGGAGAGAATGATTTCTTCTGTTTCTTATCAATTTCCACAACAGTAGCATTTTGTTTATCTAAACTTTTTACAATACCATCAATTTTTTCTTTATTAAAACTACGGCTATTGCCATTTGTATCTTGCCAAGTAAGTTTGAGTTTCTCCATTGTTTGAGCTTCGATGCCGTAGTAAGTTTGTGCTTTGAAGTTCTTTATTTCATCCTCACGACTAGCGATCATAGCAACAGTAGGAGTTTGCACACGGCCGCAATTTAACTGGGCATTAAAGCGAGTTGTTAAAGCGCGAGTTGCATTAAGACCGATATACCAGTCAGCTTCTGAACGTGCAACTGCTGAAGCGTATAAATTGTCATAGGCTTTACCTGGTTTTAAATTTGCAAAACCATCTTTAATTGCTTTATCGGTTACAGAAGAAATCCATAAACGTTTGATTGGTTTATTTAGCTTAACTTTATCGATAATCCAGCGTGCGACTAATTCCCCTTCACGTCCAGCGTCTGTTGCTACAATAATTTCATTTACATCTTTTCTAAGTAGCTGACTTTTTACAGTATTAAATTGTTTACCAGTTTGTTTAATAACCGTTAATTTCAAACGCTCCGGTAGCATCGGTAAATCTTCTAAATTCCACTGTTTATATTTCACATCATAGCTTTCTGGATCTGCTAATGTAACGAGATGACCTAAAGCCCAAGTTACAATATATTTACTACCCTCAAGATAGCCGTTTCCTTTTTTATCACACTTCAGTACACGAGCAATATCTCGTGCAACGGAAGGTTTTTCAGCGATTACAACGCTTTTTGACATATTAAAAACATCCTTTCAAATTTCCATAAGTTAAATATAGCATACATCTTCTTGAGATTCAGTTTCGCTCCATATTTGAGCTGTTTTTAATGGAATGAACAAAACCCCCACTGATTAAAGTTTCACTTTATCCCGCATTAACGGGCAGTAAGATCCCCACCTCAAAATTCAACGAAAGCAAATAAGTTAGGTGGGGGAACAACTGCCCGTAAAAGCCTTCACTTTATCAGTTGCTCCTATATTAAATAGAAAAGTAAAGAACTTGTTATTTTACTAGAATAAGAGTAGACTTTGAAGTAGATGAATAAGAAACACATGGGAGTTTGTGGATACAAACTGAGAGGATGACTACTAGTCCGTCATTGACCATTTGAACCTGTTGGATAATGCCAGCGTAGGGAGAGTGTAAAAGCACATGTTCAGGCACTTTGCGTACGCGCAAAGTGTCTTTTTGTGTATCTCCCATCATTATAGTTAGGAGATGAAAAGGATGAATATGAAAGAAATTAGTAAAGTAGTGGATTTGGTGAGAGAATCTAATCCGTTAGTTCATAATATTACAAATGTTGTTGTAACAAATTTTACTGCTAACGGTTTGTTGGCACTTGGGGCATCGCCTGTAATGGCGTATGCAAAAGAGGAAGTAGCAGAAATGGCTGGCATTGCTGGAGCGTTAGTATTAAATATGGGGACACTTCGTCCTGAGGAAGTAGAAGCGATGTTACTCGCTGGTAAATCAGCAAATGTGAACAATGTGCCAGTACTATTTGATCCAGTTGGTGCAGGAGCAACTTCGTATCGAACAGAAGTTGCGAGACATATTCCGGCTGAAATCGATTTAGCAATTATCCGCGGAAATGCGGCTGAAATAGCAAACGTTATTAATGAGAAATGGGAAATTAAAGGGGTAGACGCTGGTACTGGAAATGGAAATGTTGTAAGTATTGCAAGGCAGGCAGCAGATGAACTAAATACAGTTGCGGTCATTACTGGAAAAGAAGATGTTGTTACAGATGGAGAGCGAACTGTTCTTATTCGAAATGGTCATCCTATTTTAACAAAAGTTACGGGAACAGGGTGTTTACTAACTTCGGTAATAGGAGCATTTGTAGCAGTTGAAAAAGATTATGTAAAAGCAGCAGTAGCCGCATTAACGTTTTATGGTGTAGCTGCAGAACTGGCAGCTGCTAAAACAGTAGAAAAAGGGCCAGGTAGTTTCCAAATTGAATTTTTAAATCAATTAGCGAATACAACTTCAGCTGATATGGAGAAGTATGGGAAGATTGAGGAGTTAGAGTAAGGGGGATGAAACACATGATGCGCATTGAAACAAAGAAAATGTCTAACCTATTACAAGTGTATTTTATTATGGGAAGCAATAACTGCACGAAGGATCCTTTAACTGTATTGAAAGAAGCGTTAGATGGTGGAGTGACAATTTTTCAATTTCGTGAAAAGGGGGAAGGTTCTTTAATTGGAGAGGATAGAGTGCGTTTTGCAAAAGAATTGCAGACTCTTTGTAAGGAATATAGTGTTCCTTTCATTGTAAATGATGATGTAGAATTAGCCATTGAATTAGATGCAGATGGTGTTCATGTAGGACAAGATGATGAAGGAATTACATCTGTTCGTGAAAAAATGGGAGATAAAATTATCGGTGTATCTGCTCATACAATTGAAGAAGCACGCTTTGCAATCGAACATGGAGCAGATTATTTAGGCGTTGGACCTATTTTCCCAACGAGTACGAAAAAAGATACGAAAGCGGTTCAAGGAACGAAAGGATTAGCTTATTTTAGAGAACAAGGAATTACAGTGCCAATCGTTGGTATTGGCGGGATTACAATTGAAAATACAGCGGCAGTTATAGAGGCGGGTGCGGAAGGTGTTTCAGTTATTTCAGCAATTAGTTTAGCTGAATCTGCGTATGAAAGTACGAGAAAATTAGCTGAAGAAGTAAAGAGAAGTTTGTAGGGAAGGACGTGTAGTATTTTAAGTGCTACATGGAGAAATGGACTGCCCCAAATTTTAAACAAACGTTTGATTAAAAAAGCACAAACCTTTTTAAATAAAGGTTTGTGCTTTTTCTTTAAAACATAATAGAAATTAAAAGCATTCCAATGCCGATAGAAGTAAATGTTGCGATTAAACCTGGAATCATAAAGCTATGATTTAATACGTATTTACCGATACCTGTTGTACCAGTACGGTCAAAGTTAATGGCAGCAACGATTGTTCCATAGTTTGGAATGAAGAAATATCCATTTACTGCAGGGAACATCGCAATCAGTAGTGCTGGTGGAATACCAAGGGATAGTCCAAGTGGCATTAAGGCACGTACTGTTGCTGCTTGGCTGTAAAGTAAAATAGATAGAATGAATAGCGCGATGGCAAATAGCCAAGGTGCACTTGTTACTAAATGCTGAATGGATCCTTGAATCATATTTAAGTTTCCATTAAAGAAAGTATCTCCCATCCAAGCGATACCGAAAATAGCAACAACTGCTGTTGCTCCTGCTTTAAAGACGTTACCAGATACAATGCTTTCTACATTTGGTTTACAGAAAATAATAATAAGAGCCGCGATAGTTAACATAACCATCTCAATTGTGTTCGGCATGGAAAGACGAGCTAACTTCCCATCAACTATCCATCCTGGACGAAGTGCTTCAAATGAACCAAGAAGTACAACAAGGAAGGTTCCAACTAGGAAAAGGATAACTGATAATTTGGCGCCTTTTACACCTACAAATTCTTTTTTCTCTTCAAGTTTAGGAATCATTCCTTCGTTTAATCGTTTTAAGTATTCAGGGTCTTCATTTAATTCTTTTCCCATCTTACTAGCAACGAATGCTGCTAACATACAAGCAATGAAAGTAGAAGGGATACTTACTTTTAAAATATCTAATAAGGTAATTTTATAGTCAGCGAACATTGCTAAAAGAGCAACTGTGGCAGCTGAAATCGGACTAGCTGTAATTGCTTGCTGAGAAGCAATTACGGCAATCGACATTGGGCGTTCCGGTCTAATCCCTGATTCACGAGAGACTTCTGCAATAACAGGAAGTACAGAATAGGCAACGTGACCAGTACCTGCACATAGTGTGAATAAATAAGTAACAATTGGAGCAAAAAAAGTAATACGCTTTGGATTTTTTCGCAATGCTTTTTCAGCTAGATGAACAAGATAGTCCATTCCTCCAGCAGCTTGCAAAGCACCAGCAGCTGTAATTACTGCCAAAATCATGAGCATTACATCAATAGGAGGCGCGGTCGGTTGTAAGTGGAAGACAAAAACGAGTATTGCCATACCAACTCCACCCATTACTCCTAAACCAACTCCGCCTAGGCGTGCACCAATAAAAATACAGAGTAACAAGGTAAGAAATTGTAGCCAAAACATGATAAACTACCTCCGAAATTCATTAATTAAGATATATTCGAATAGTTTAATTTGAATGAAAATTAAATAAATACCCGAAGAAATCCTTGTTATTTATACATTTTTTATTATATAACACAAAAAAAGTAACATTCACGTACTTTTTGAAATTATTTCGAAAAAGCAATGCGTTAAAAATTTGTATTTATATCTCTAAATAAGTAGACATTTTGATTTATATGTTGTAATCTTTGAAAGAGAATAAATTAATTCTCATAGAACTCCCATATCGTTCAACTCGTTCAGCGAGAAAGGCAAACTGATGGAAACATGAGGACGCAAAACTACAGGAGCTAAGGTCGAAAGGCTATGCTAGCCAGTTACCGGACGGATAGGGTTGGTCTTGGCCAATGATTTTACATTGGCTTTTTTTTATTCTCGAATATATTGAGAAACATTTTCAAACAAAATATTCGTATATTTTGTTTTTTTGTTATGTTAATTAAGGAAGGTGGATATTAATGAAAAAGTATTGGCATAAGTTAACGTTTCTTCAAAAGAACGTCTTATTAACCGTACTAGTTATTTTGACGCTTGTTGGAAGTATGGGCGCGTTAAGTTTCAACATGTTTCAAAATAGTATGATGTCTTTATTTGAAAGACAGTCTATTGAAACAGGAGATACTGTAATAAATCAATTAGACGCAGAATTAGTGAAAGATCTTGCGAAAGATCCTACAGCCCAAAAGGAGAAGAAGGAAAAGTTAAAAGAGCAATTAGATGAAGTGACAAAAGATTTAAAAAGTGTTGGACAAACGTATATTACGGGAGCAAAACCCAATGACAAACGAGAATTACAAATCGTTGGTTTGACTACAGAGTTAACAAATGCAGTACCTGTAAAGCCGGGTGACTATTATGAACAACCAGCTCATTGGATGAAGGCATACGATAAAGTGATAGATACGAAAAAGGCACAAATGACAGAAGTATATGAAGATGAACTAGGCTCATGGGTGACAATATTAGAGCCCATTACGGATGGAGAAAAAAATATTGTCGCAATTGTTGCGGCAGATGTAGATGCTTCTGTTATTCCAGATACAAAGAAGAAATTTATGATGCAAGGTTTACTATTCATTTGTATTTCATTAGCTATTGCGACTGTTATTCAATTCTTTATTGTTCGTAATTCGTTAGCCCCATTAAAAGACCTAAGAGAGGGATTACGTAAAGTTGGTGAGGGTGATTTAAGTATTAAATTAAAAGAAAGACCAGATGACATTGGTATTATTAATACTTATTTCAATGCAACGATTGAGAAGTTTAAAGGAATTATAGATAAAGTAAAACAAACTGCAGAGCAAGTTTCTTCTTCATCACAAGAATTATCGGCAAGCACTGAGGAAAACAGTATGGCAGTTCAAGAAATTGCAGGTTCCATGGAAGGTTTAAGAGTAGGAGCACAGTCTCAAGAAACTTCAGTACAACAATGCTTAGGAATTGTGCACGGAATGGAAAATAAGGTGGAAGAGATAACTGGGGCTGCGAAACTGGTTGCGGTTGCCTCAGAAGGTATGGAGCAACATTCAATTGAAGGTAATGAAGTAATTGGACAAATTATTAATCAAATGAATTTAATCCAAAATGCAGTAAAAGATTTATCTTCGATTATTTATTCATTGGAAACAAGATCGAAGGAAATTAGTGATATCGTAACCGTAATTACAGGTATTTCAAATCAAACCAATTTACTTGCGTTAAATGCTTCTATTGAAGCTTCACGTGCTGGAGCTGCTGGAAGAGGATTTGCAGTGGTCGCTGATGAAGTACGTAAATTAGCTGAGCAAACTGAAACGTCAGCGAAAGATATAGCTAAATTAATTGGGGAAACACAAGCTGAAGCAGAAGAGGCTGTAGTTTCAATGCAAAAAGGTTCAAAAGAAGTAGAATCTGGAATTACTCTTGTTCAAAGTAGTGGTGCGTTCTTCGAGAAAATTTCAAAATCAGCACATTCTGTTACGGACCAAGTTAAGGCGGTTTCTAGCAACTCAGGTGATATTTTGCAAAATAGCCAAAATATCGTTCAAGTTGTAAATGAACTATCACATATTGCAAATACGTATGCGAATAGTAGTGGTAATATTGAAGAGAGTATGAAAGAACAGGAAATGTCAGTACAAGATATTGCAGAATTAGCTACTTCTTTAAGCTGGCTTGCACAGGAGCTGCAAGAGTTAATTGGGGAATTTAAAAGTTAATAGAATAATATAAGGTGTAGATTTAATCTACACCTTAATCTTTTTTTAAAATGAATAATTATATATTTATATCTAATGATATATGGTTGTGATTTTAATCATTGGTGGAACATGTCCTCCAATGATCAAAGTTTCATTTTTATATTATGGAGAGTGAGAGGATTCAGTATGAGTATTTTCTTAAAACGTTCATATGTGGAGAGATATGAACAATTTTCGCAACAAAATTATGAACCGTTTATGATACCAAAGGATATTCAAGTAAATGAATATACTCAAATGAAAATTAAGGATATACAAGCGTTTGAACGAAATAAATTAGATTTAATCGCAGCTACTTTTGTATGGCTATATCATGTTAGTAATGAAAAACGTATAGTGATACCTTATTACATGAGACAGAGTAGTTATCCGTTATGTATTACAATTGAACAAGAACTTTCTTATGAAGAGCTAAGGATAGAAATTAATGATCAAATCATGCAGTTAGAAAGTATGGAAGAAGAACGGAAGATATTGTTACAATATGATGAAGAAAAATGGGGGAAACCTGCAGTTACAGTAGGAAAAGAAAATAGAAATAGTCAATTAAACTTTATTGAATTAAAGGATAGTTGTTTTGAAGTTTCTTATAATGAAAAGCAATTGAAAGAAGAAACAGCACTTCGCTATATAAAGCAAATTCAGTATGTAATTCAGCAAGGTATAAAAAAAGAGACGCAATGTGTTGTAGATATGAATATTATTACAGAAGAAGAATTAGTGATATATAAAGAAATAAATGACACAGAAGTGCTATACCCGAATAAAAGTATTGCGGATATGTTTTGTGAAACAGTAAGGAAATTTTCAAAGCGTATAGCTTTATCTTCGGTGGAGGGAACATTAACATATGAACAACTAAATAAAAAAAGTAATAAAATTGCTCACATGTTATTACATCATGGGGTGAAACAAGGTGATTATGTCGGTATCTTTATGAAGCGAAGTATTGATACGGTAGTCAGTATATTAGCAGTTTTAAAAACAGGTGCAGCTTATATTCCGATTGACCCAGATTATCCAGCAAATCGAGTGCAATATATTATCGAGGATAGCCAATCAAAATTAGTTTTAACGAAAGAAGCGAAAGTACCGTTTGAGGATATTCGAGAATTATCTCTTTACGATATTGAACAATTTTCAGAAATAGATGTGAACGTGGCAATTGATCTTGATGATATCGCATATATGATCTATACATCCGGTTCTACGGGAAATCCGAAAGGAACAATGCTTGCGCACCGCGGAGTAGTGAATTTATGTACATGGATGCAAAGGCATTATGAATTAAGTGAAGAAGATATTTTCGCGCAGTTCCCTTCATTTAGTTTTGACGCATCTATTTGGGAGTTATTCGCGTCATTATTCTGCGGTGGAAATATATATGTGTTATTGGATGAACAAAGGCTTTCGGTAGAAGCTTTTGCAAATGCAATTTATAAAGCAAAGGCAACATCTATTTTAGGCTTAGCTACAATTTTCCTACAACAAGTAGCAACATATCTTCCAGATGAAAGTAAGTATAAGCTCGATTCATTAAAGAGGATTGCAGTTGGTGGAGAAATGCTTACTGCTGAAGTGGTAAAACTATGGCGAGAGAGAATTGGTACTCACGTTCAGTTAAATAACGCGTATGGCCCGACAGAATGTACAATTACAACAACGACATATCCAATTCCAGCGGAGTTAAACGATCAACTTGCTAGTATCCCAATCGGGAAGCCAGCGGATAATTATAAAGTTTGGATATTAAATGACAATATGAAAGTTTGTCCAATTGGTATTCCAGGAGAATTATATATAGAGTCAGTAGGTTTAGCAAAAGGTTACTTTAATAAGCCGGAAAAAACAGAGGAAGTATTTATTCCACATCATGAAAAACATGATAGTAAGATATATAAAACAAGTGATATTGTTAAAATATTGGAAGACGGAAATATTGAGTTTTTACATCGTAAAGACAATCAAGTGAAAATTAGAGGACATCGAATTGAATTGGGTGAAATCCAAAACACAATTGCAAAATATGAAATGGTAAAAGATGCAGCTGTATTTACGAAGAAAGGTGAAGAAGGTAGTCATTACTTAGTTGCTTTCTATACAACTAGTAATGAAGTTGCTATGGAAACTTTAATACATGATTTAAGAGAACGATTACCAGATTATATGGTACCGTCTAAATTAATTTATATTAATGAACTGCCACTTACACCGAATAAAAAGGTTGATTTGAAGCGATTAGCACAACTAGAAGCAGACTATGAACCACTTCGTTTACAAGAATATATTGCACCATCTACCGAAGCGGAAGAAAAAATAGCGAAAGCTTGGATTGATGTATTAGGAATCTCAAAAATTGGTGTTCATGATGATTTCTTTACAATCGGTGGGCATTCATTGAAAGTATTGCGAGTTTTAACTTTGTTGAAAGAAGACTTTCCGTATTTAACAATTCAAGACTTCTTCCAGGAACGAACGATATATGGGTTAGCACAAATTCAAAGAGAATTAAAAGTTGAGGAAGAAGAAGTATTCCATGAATATAAAGTTATACATGAGCCAGATCCAATTTCCCGTATAAATGAAGTGACAGACAGCAAAGTTTCAAATATCTTTTTAACGGGAGCTACAGGTTATTTAGGTTCACATATATTGTATGAATTATTAAAAGATACAACAGCACATATTTATTGCTTAGTAAGACCGACGCAAGATATACAACAAAGAATTGTTAATACATTAACAAATTACTTTAAAGATATAAGTCAAGAATGGTTGCAACGCATAACAGCAGTACCTGGTGATCTTGGGGCAGAGTATCTTGGTATGGATGAGGATAAATTTAAATTTATTCGCTCCAAAGTTGATACGGTGATTCATTGCGGTGCAGATGTAAGACATTTTGGAGATGTAGCCCAGTTTGAAAATGTGAATGTGCAAGGAACGAGTCGTATGTTAGCCCTAGCGGAAGAAGGAGCATCATTCCACTTTATTTCAACAATTGGTATTCCGATAGAATTAGCAATAGAGCAATGGGACACATATGTGGAAACAGGTGATTTTAATTACGATGTAGAGTTAGAGAATGTGTATTCTGATAGCAAATTACAGGCAGAAAACCTTGTTCGTAAAGCGATACAAGAGGGTGTCCGTGGAAATATTTATCGTGCAGGTAACTTAGCGTGTCATTCAGAGACAGGTGTATTCCAACAAAATATCGAAGGAAACGCATTCTATCGTCTTATTAAAGCGATGCTACTTATTGGACAAGCTCCTAATGTGAAATGGGGAATCGATTTCACACCAATTGATTTTGCTAGTAAATCAATTGTAACGTATGTACAAGATTCACAAATAGATGGAGAAACGTTGCACATCTGTCATCCACATCAAATTGAGTTTGAACAATTTATACAGCTAATTGGAGAGTGTGGATACAATCTTGAAATGGTTCCACTTTCAGAATATGTAAATACCGGACTTGAATTAGCGAAGGGAAATGAAGTAGTAGCTGAGTTAATTGCTTCTCAAGTTGCAGGAGATGGAGCGCAGCAATCTGAAATTGTAATGGGTACGCGTAGAACGAATGAATGGATTAAGAAAAAAGAATTGATAGTACCAGCAATTAATAAAGAATTTATACAGCAGTTATTAGCTCATGGTGAAAAAGTTGGATATTTTCCAAAAATAATGAAATGATTATGCATGCTTTTGTTTGTTCAATAAAATAAATCATGCTACAATGAAAACGAATTAAGGACCGGGGAGCCAATTGGCTGAGAGGATGTAAGTAAACATCGACCCTCAACCTGATCTGGATAATGCCAGCGTAGGGAGTTACTTAAAGTGATGTAGCATATGTTATTCTATAATAACTTGCATACAAGGCTTTCCTACGCAGTAGGAAAGCCTTTTCTTATTTTTGAAATTTAATTTTATAAGGGGGATTTTATTATGTCACAACAAGTTACAATGTCATTTTCAGTAGTACCACAAGCGAAAACGAAAGATGTATATTCTGTTGTCGATAAAGCAATTGAAGTTGTGCAACAATCGGGAGTTCGTTATGAAGTAGGGGCAATGGAAACAACTTTGGAAGGAGAATTAGATGTACTTCTTGATGTCGTTAAACGTGCGCAACAAGCTTGCGTCGATGCTGGAGCAGAAGAAGTGATTACTTCTATTAAAATCCATTATCGTCCAAGCACTGGTGTAACAATAGATGAAAAGGTTTGGAAGTACCGTGATGAATATGAAAAACCAGAAGCAATCTAAACTTATTACAACTATTTGGCTTATCCTTCTCATTGCAATATGGGAAGGATCTGTTTCATTATTTAAAATCGAACCGTGGATTTTACCAAAGCCTTCTGCCATTGTTCAAGAATTAATTGGGATGAAAGATTTACTATTACCAAATACGATGCAAACACTGCAGGAAGTTATAATTGGACTATTCTTTGCAATTTTATTGGGGACGAGCATCGCAATTATTATGGACGTTATACCGTTATTTCGTATTTTAATAAATCCATTGCTCGTTATTTCGCAAACAATTCCAATCGTTGTACTTGCACCGCTATTTATTATTTGGTTTGGATATGGGATGTTGCCAAAAGTAATGGTCGTAATACTCGTTTGTTTCTTCCCAATTGCGCTTAGTATTTTAGAAGGTTTTCAAACAGTAGATAAAAACATGTTGAAGCTGTTACAAACAATGAAGGCGACAAAGTGGCAAGTTTACCAGAAAGTAAAATTTCCAGCAGTGCTCCCATACTTTTTCTCAGGTTTAAAAATTGCAGTTACATATAGCGTAATGGGGGCAATTATCGGAGAATGGCTCGGTGCAAGTGAAGGATTAGGGATTATGCTTACGAGGGCTACAAAATCCTTTTTGACTGCCCGAGTATTTGGTGTTGCAGCAATCATCGTTATGGTGACATTATGCCTGTATTTTATCGTAGAGTTTATGGCAAGAATAACAGCACCATGGATATATAGAAAGGACGGCAGAAAATGAAAAAAGGTTTAAAAGTTATGTTAGCTGCCTTATTAGCAGTAGGTGTGGCTGGATGTAATCCGGCGAAGAAAGAAGAAAGCGCAAGTAAAGATCAAAAAGTAAAAGTAGTATTAGATTGGTTTCCAAATACGAATCATACTGGCTTATATGTAGCGCAAGCGAAAGATTATTACAAAAAGCAAGGATTAGATGTAGAAATTATTCAACCAGGTGACAATGTAACAGCAGAGCAAATGATAGCATCAGGAAAAGCTGACTTCGCAATAAGCGCACAAGAAAATGTAACGTTAGCTCGTGTGGAAGGGATCCCTGTTGTGTCTGTAGGCGCGATTATTCAGCATAACACTTCAGCTTTTGCATCGCTTAAGAAAGATAATATGACGTCACCGAAAGCTTTTGAAGGTAAACGTTATGGCGGCTGGGGAGGACCAGCGGAAGAAGCGACATTAAAGACGATTATGGATAAGCATCAAGCTGATTTTAATAAAGTTGAAAAAATTATCTTAGGACAAACAGATTTCTTTAAATCAATCGGCCGTGATGCAGATTTCGAATGGATTTATTACGGTTGGGATGGTATTGAAGCGAAGCGTCAAGGAAAAGAGTTAAATACGATTATGGTGAAGGACTTAGATCCAGCGCTTGATTTCTATAGTCCTGTTATTATTACGAGTGAAAAACATACGAAGCAAGATAAAGACTTTGTGAAAAAGTTTATGAGTGCAACGACAGAAGGTTATAATTTTGCAATTAAGGAACCGAAAGAAGCTGCTGATCTTCTAATTAAAGCTGTTCCAGATGTAAATAAAGATTTAGTTCAAGAAAGCCAGAAATGGTTAAGTACGAAGTATCAAGATGATGCTAAAGCATGGGGAGTACAGAAGGAAGAAATTTGGACGAATTACATGAATTTCTTATATGATAACAAAGTTATTAAAAAGAAAATCGATGTAAAAGATGCTTTTACAAATGAATTCCTTCCAAGTGAAAAATGAGCGGATTACAAATAAAAAATATAGTGAAATCTTTCGATGGAAAGAATGTATTAGAGAATATTAGTGCCTCTATACAAGAGGGAGAGTTTGTTTCTTTTGTAGGCCCGAGTGGTTGCGGGAAAAGCACATTATTAAATATGATTGCAAATGTTGAAAATCCAACAAGTGGGAACGTAACATATAACGATAAGCAAGTACAAGAGCAAGATGTTGTTAGTTATATGCCACAACAAGATTTATTACTACCGTGGAGATCGGCTTTGCAAAATATCGTTCTACCATTGGAAATCGAAGGGAAACCGAAAAAACAAAGACTAACAGAAGGAATGGAAGCATTAAAGCAGTTTGAGTTAGATGAATATGCAAATCATTATCCAGACGAATTGTCTGGTGGTATGCGCCAAAGAATTAGTTTTCTTCGCACATATTTATGTGAAAAGCCAATTATGCTACTTGATGAGCCTTTTGGAAAGTTAGATGCATTTACAAAAATGGAAGTACACAGTTGGCTTTTAAACTCTTGGCACCAAGAGAAGCAAACAATCGTTATGGTTACACATGACTTGGATGAGGCAATCTTGCTTTCGGATCGCGTATTTATTTTATCTCAAAGACCAGCATCAATAGTTGGCGAGGTACAAGTGAAATTACCTAGGCCGAGAACGATGGATATGTTAACATCACTCGAGTTAAAAAAGGATAAGGAAGAGATTTTAAGTGTGTTAGCTCCTTATATGAAAAAATAGAAAAAGCCTTTTAACAGTTTTTGATATAATTACTGTTAAGGGGCTTTTTTTTAGAATATGAAAAAGTGGAGAAGGAACAAAAGGAAAAATAGAGAATAGAATATAACAGAGTAGTTTATACTCTTAATATAACAAATGTTAAAGGAGTGAAAGGATAAAATGACTTTATCAACTGTTCTTCAAATGGTTTTAGCTTGATATGGGAGAAGTCTGCCTATTTTTTAAGATTAAGCTAAATTGAAGACAGCAGGTAAAGAACCTTAATCCTTTTTTACGATAATATGTAATGGGTAAGGTGTATTCACCTTACCCATTTTTATATGCATAATTAAATAAGGCTTCATACTGTTGGTCTCTCTATTTAGCTTATGGACGATAAGTAAAGGAGAGAAAAAAATGAGTATATTAACAGTAGAAAATTTAAATCATTCGTATGGTGAGAAAACCATCTTATATAATGCATGCTTTCGATTATTAAAGGGGGAGCATGTTGGGTTAGTAGGGAAAAATGGGATTGGAAAATCAACACTGTTAAGAATTTTAACAGGAGAACTTATACATGATGATGGGAACATTGAATGGTTTCCACATGTGAAGGTTGGATTTTTGCAGCAGCATATAGATTTACAAGAAGGGATAACAATTGAAGGATACTTGCAAAGTGCATTTTCTAACTTGTATGCAATTGAATACGAAATGTTAAAAATTGCAAAAGAGATGACTGAGGCAGTAGAAGTAGAAAAATTGTTAGTAAGGTATGGAGAGTTACAAACTATATTGGAAAACTCTAATTTCTATCAAATTCATACAGAAATTGAAGAAGTAGCAATTGGTTTAGGGCTGTTTGAAATAGGATTGGAAAAGGATGTTTCAAAGTTAAGTGGAGGACAGCGGACAAAGCTATTACTAGGAAAGCTTCTTCTAGAAAAAGCTGATGTTTTATTGCTAGATGAACCAACAAACTATTTAGATACAGCACATATAGAATGGTTGCAATCGTACTTGAAACTGTACGAAAAAGCTTATATTATCATTTCGCATGACGAAGTATTTTTGAACAATATTACGAATGTCATTTACCATCTAGAAGAACGAAAAGTTAAGCGGTATGTAGGGGATTATGAAAAGTTTTTACAAAGTTATCAATTGCAAAGGAAACAATTACAATCGGCGTATGTGAAACAACAAAAAGAAATTGCTCAGTTAGAAACATTTATTCAAAAAAATAAAATTCGAAAAGCAAAACAGGCAAAAAGTCGAGAGAAAGTATTAGAGAAAATGCAAAGGGTTGAAAAGGTAAATAATGTGCCTCAGTCCCGTTTTGCTTTTACTGTTTATAATGAACCAGTAAGTCGTATATTACAGGCTGAGAAACTAAGAGTGGGTTATAGTGAGCCGTTATTTCCAGACTTGAATTTACAAGTGAAGAAAGGAGACAAGATAGCTATTGTTGGTCATAATGGTATTGGAAAAACGACAATATTAAAAACGTTATTAGGTCAAATAAAGCCGCTAAGCGGCTCAATTTTTGTTGGGGACCGAGTGAGTCCAGCTTATTTTGCACAGGAAGAGTTTGCTTCAGAAATAACACCATTAGAGAAAGTTTGGGCAGAACGACCAGATATGACAAAGAAAGAAGTGCGCCAAGCATTAGCGAAGTGTGGATTGAAAGAAGAACACGTATTAAAACCTATTCGTTTATTAAGCGGTGGAGAGCAAACGAAAGTGCGTTTATGTGAACTTATCGTAACGAAAAGCAATGTTTTAATTTTAGACGAACCGACTAATCATTTGGATGTAGAAACTAAGATGGCTTTACAGGAAGCGTTACAACAATACACAGGAACAGTTTTAATTGTCTCACATGAACCTTCTTTCTATGAATCGTGGATAACAAAAGTATGGAATATAGAAGATTGGAATGCTGAACAATATGAATAAAGAAAAGGCATTAGCTTTTATGAGCTAATGCCTTTTCTTTGTGATTAACATGATTTTCGAGAACTCTTACATGAGAATTGTATGAAGAAGCACTCTTATGGTGCGCTTATAAGCGTGCTTTTTCTTTTGTTATATTTATAATAATACGAAAGCCTTTCCCTAACAGGTGACTATCTTTCTTTGTATATATAGATAGCTCGAAATGGAATGAAAATAATTCCTATATGTAAAGGATAATGTGGATATTATAGGAAGACAATAGAAATTAAAGGAAATTCATGTAAAATTCAAATGAACTTCATATAAACTTCATATTAGAAACTAGATATAATTATAATAGGTTAATATGATATTTTGATTTTTCATAAAATTAAAAGTTTGAATTTAGGAGGTATTGCTCAAACCTAAATTCAAACTTTAGTGAAATAATTAATGGATATTACGTCTAGTTTTCGCTAATGACGGCATTTAAAAGTTCGGCAGGATTACCCGTTCCTGCACCACCAATTGTAATAGATCCACCAGGAGGAATTTCGCCATTCCATCCTGCGTTCGTAATTACATAATGATTATTTGTTTTACTACTAATTTTAGAATCCCAAACTTGTGTTAAATTGCCGCTATAATCAAATTCTAATTTCCAATTTTTAATTGGAGTCGTTCCGTTATTTTTAATTATAATCGAGAAGTTATAACCGCTTCCCCAATTCGAAGTGACTGAAAATGTAGCAGTGCCATTTCCATCAGGAGGTGTTGTATTAGCTTCATCCGTTTTGACGGTAAGAGTGGTAGGGTGTGATTTATTTCCAGCAGCATCTTTAGCAATTACTGAAAATGCGTATTCAGTATTAGGTTTTAAGTTTTTAATTGTAATGCTATTGGTTGTTGTACTCCATTTCTCTTCTCCAGCAGTAATTTCATATTCCGTAACTGCTACGTTATCAGTAGATGCAGTCCAGTTTAATTGAACTGAGTTTGAATTTTTATTCGTAACTACAATGTTTTTAACATTCGTTGGTGGCTCAGTATCTTTTTGACTAATAGGTCCACCAAGTAATTCTTTTACTAGCGTATCAAGTAATTTTGGGCCACTACAACTATATTTTGGACTTGTACGGCAATCCCCGCTTAGTTCCCAAAACATTGCTCCACTTAAACCTTTCGTCTTTATATAGTCTGTTTTATATTTCATAGATTCATTGTCATCGTAGCTAATAAATGTGCCTGTAGTCGTATTATATAAGTAAGGGACTTTAGCTGTGTCATTCCAGTAGCGTACAAAACCATTTTTATTAACGTAATTGGCTGCTAAATCACCGTAATCATACACACCTGTGTCACCGGTAGAATAATCATCCCAAGTACCTTTAGAAGCAAGTTTCCCATCACTACCTGGTTTGCAAGGTTGATATTGTCCGTTATTCTCTTTTCCACAACTTTTCCAGCCACGTCCGTAAAAGGGTACGCCTAATACTAGTTTATCGACTGGAACACCTTCATTTGTATAAACATTTATAGCGCCATCTACGTAAAAATTCGTATTTGCTGCTGGGTCATTTGGATCCTTATATAGAGCTGCATTATGATTAGAAGTAGCTTCCCATCCGCCGTGGAAATCATATGTCATAATATTAATCCAATCGAGTATTTGAGAAATTTTCTTTAGCTCTGTATGATCAGCGTAGCGTTGGCTTGCACCTGAAGCGATTGTTAGTAAATATTGTTTGCCATCTTCAGTACCTGCTTTATTCAAAGCATTTCGGACGTCTTGAAGAAGAAGAGTGAAATTTTGTTTATCTTCAGGACGATAACTACCACCAGGAATCGTTTCAACGCCCGGATATTCCCAGTCTAAATCTACGCCATCAAACCCATATGCGCGAAGAAAAGCTACTGTAGATTCAGCAAATATTTTTCTTGTTTTTTCATCAGCGGCCATATCAGAAAAGCGGTTAGACCAAGTCCAGCCACCAACGGAAATAATTGTTTTTAAGTGAGGATATTTAGCTTTTAATCGTTTTAGTTCTCCGAAATTTCCGCAACGGGCATATTTATCGCAATCTTCCCAAGTTGTCCCTGAGCCAGGATACGATTTGGTAACATCAGCCCATGGTTCCCCGAGTACGAGAGTACCATTAGGAACCTCTTTATTTTGCAATGGTACACCAGATTCTTTACAGTTCCACGTTTGTTTATTTGGATTATCAGGATGAGTAGAAGGGTTTCCGTGTTTTCCATTCCAACAAATATCCGCGAAAGCATAGTTAAGGTGAGTAAGTTTTGATGCATCAATGTCAGCAACTTGATAATTACGTCCGTAAACGCCCCACGAAGGAAAGTACCCAACAATTTTTTGACTTTGCTTTGGTGAATCTGCTAATGCGAGATTTGGAGTAATAAAATTTGTGAGAAAAAGAGGTAAGAAAAGTAGTAGAGATAGTAATAGCAGTGTGAATTTTTGAGACCTCATAGCCATTTCTCCTTTCAAAATAAAAGATATATTTAAAGGCATACGCCAATAAATCAAAATGAATCTAGACGTATGAAACGTCTAGATAAAATGATCAGACATCACGAAGTCTATACAAGGGAGCTGGGGGTGATTAAATCGTAACAAATGTAAGATTTAGTGTAAACGCTTTATTCAGTTGTAAAAGACTTTCTCAATACAAAAAGGCTTGAATACAAACTATATATGAAAACGAAAGATCGGTATGGGAGGAAATAGCTCATTATAAATAAATTTGAGAAAAAATTGTATGGAGCCAATTATTAAAGACGTAGAAAGATAAGGAAATATCATGTAAAATAATAGTAAAAATATGTAAAGGAGGGAATAGTGTGGATGTGTTTTTGAACATTGCTGAAGAAAAAATTCGAAAAGCAATACGGAATGGTGATCTTGATTATCTTCCGGGAAAAGGAAAACCACTACAATTAGAAGATTTTTCAATGGTACCTCCAGAACTTAGAATGAGCTATAAAATTTTAAAAAATGCGGGAATGATTCCACCAGAAATGGAACTACAAAAAGATATATTAAAAATAGAGGATCTAATTGCTTGCTGTTATGATGAAGAAGAGAGAAAGATATTAAGAGAAGAGTTAACAGTAAAAACGCTTCGTTTTCAGCAGGTAATGGAAAAGAGAAAGATTAAAGATAGTTCAGCTTTTCGTATGTATCAAGACAAAGTATTTCGTAAATTACGCTAAGAGGGATAAGATGACTACATTTAAAACGATAGAAGAATTAGCGACCTATATCGAAGAACAACAATTGGTACTTCTGTTTATTAAAACGGAAAATTGTGGTGTTTGTGATGTTATGGTAAGAAAAGTAAATTGCGTATTAGAGAATTATGATTACGTAGAGAAAATAGAGATATTACTACAAGACATGCAAGAGATTGCGGGGCGATATGCCGTATTTACAGGACCGACAATTTTATTATTTTATAATGGAAAAGAGATCCTTCGAGAATCGCGCTTCATTTCACTTGAAAATCTAGAGAGAACCATTCAATTATTCGAGGAATAAGGGAGGCTTTTATATGGAATTTATTATTGTCATACTATTATTTGTTGTAGTTGGAATAATCGTAACAGCAGTTCGATCGAACAAAAAGAAGGTAAATCTTACAAAACAAAATAACATTCATAATTCATCTAACAGCTCATCACCATTATTTTTCTTTGCTGGATCTGATAATGATAGCTCGCATGATGGTGGTTCACATGATTGTGGAGGGTCTTTTGGGGGAGATAGCGGAGGAAGCTGCGGTGGCGGCGGTGGTGATTGATGAAAATGCGCCTTATATAGGCGTATTTCTTTTTAAACAAACGTTTGATTAGTCGGCTTACATATGCATAAACACATTTAAACAAACGTTTGATTAATATTTTTAACATACTAAGGGGAATGGAAATGAAAAGGGAACCGAAAGTGAAAAATAAGGGGAAAGTAGTGTTGTTTTTATTAGCTGCGGGAGGTGTAATTCTTGTTAAATTAGCATTTAAATTTGGAACAATACATATGATTCGAACTTGGTTTGAAAGTACGTTTTCTTAAATAAGGAATATAGCCTCTTGCGATAGAGGTTTTTGATTTGTTATCATTAGACTGAACGGTTGGTTTAAAGAGGTGTGAATATGAGAAGAAGCGCAGAAGAGATAAAGAAAGAAATTGCATATAAAGCAGAAAGTCTATTTTCACAGAAGGGCTATGCAGCTACATCTATGGAAGAGATTTGTGAAATTACAGAGCGAAGTAAAGGAAGCATTTATTATCACTTTAAAAGTAAAGAAGAATTATTTTTATTTGTAGTGAAACAGCATACGTATGATTGGGTTGAAAAATGGAATGAAAAAGAGAAGTTGTATAGCACTAGTACTGAAAAACTATATGGTCTCGCGGAATATCATGTAGAGGACATACAGCAACCAATTTCAAGTGCAATAGAGGAATTCTCTATGAGCCAAGTTGTAAGTAAAGAGATTCTGGAGGAACTGTTAGCTTTAACTAGAGAATCATATGTTATGTTTGAGAAATTAATTGAAGCAGGTATACAGTCTGGAGAGTTCCGTGAAGATAATGCTCGTGATCTTATGTATATTGTGAACGGATTATTATCAGGGCTTGGAGTACTTTACTACGAGTTAGATTATAAAGAGCTGAAACGTATTTATAAAAAGGCAATAGATGTATTGTTAAAAGGAATGGCAGCTGAATAATAAGTCAGTTGCTTTTCTTACAAAATAAATTAGACCGAACGGTCGGTTTATGGAAGGAGAATGAAAGTGAAAGCTTTATTTAAAAACCGAGCATTTATGCTCGTTATGGTATCTGATATTTTACAACAATTTGCAATTTGGATTAGAAATATGGCTCTTTTATATTTCATAATGGAGCGGACAAATAATGATCCAGTTTCAGTGTCTCTATTATCTGTCATGGAGTATGCACCTATCTTTATTTTCTCGTTCATTGGTGGTGCATTAGCAGATCGTTGGAATCCGAAAAGAACAATGGTTGCTGGAGATGTGTTAAGTGTACTGTCTATTATAGGAATTGTCGTATTGTTAAAATTTGATTATTGGCAGGCTATATTTTTTGCAACACTCATTTCCGCGATTGTAGGGCAGTTTTCTCAGCCGTCATCGTCGCGTATATTTAAGCGCTATGTAAAGGAAGAAGAGGTAGCAAATGCGATTGCATTTAATCAAACATTACAGTCCTTATTTATGATTTTTGGGCCAGTTGTAGGATCAATTGTGTATACACAACTTGGCTTATTTACATCACTATATAGCTTAATCATTCTATTTTTGTTATCGGCTATCATCCTTTCATTTTTACCAAAATGGGTTGAACAAGAGCAAGTGGCAAGAGATTCATTAAAAAATGATATAAAAGAAGGATGGAAATACGTTCTTCACACGAAAAATTTACGTATGATTACGATCACTTTTACAATTATGGGTTTAGCTGTTGGATTAACGAATCCATTAGAAGTATTCCTTGTAATTGAACGTTTAGGCATGGAAAAAGAAGCTGTTCAATATTTAGCGGCAGCTGACGGAATAGGTATGTTAATCGGTGGTATTGTTGCTGCAGTTTTCGCTTCAAAAGTGAATCCGAAAAAGATGTTTGTATTCGGTATGAGTATATTAGCGATGTCATTTTTAGTAGAAGGGCTATCTACATCATTTTGGATTACTAGTTTCATGAGATTTGGAACAGGTATTTGTTTAGCTTGTGTTAATATCGTTGTCGGTACGCTTATGATTCAACTTGTACCAGAAAATATGGTTGGAAGAGTAAATGGGACGATTTTACCACTGTTTATGGGGGCAATGTTAATTGGAACTTCACTAGCTGGAGGATTAAAGGAACTAACTTCACTAGTTACTGTGTTTTGTATAGCGATGGCACTTATTTTATTAGCGATAGGGCCAGTTCTACGTATGCAAATAAAGAAAGAAGCTGTCGCTAATAAAGAGGAACTAACAAATTCGTTAGCTTCGAAATAACTATTTTAAGGGAGCAAAATTGCTCTCTTTTTTTTGAGGAACTTTTGACAACTATATGAGCCAATTATATACTGATGTTGTAAAAACGATTTTACAGGTTAGGAGCAATGGTGTGAAAAATCAAATCTATGAATTACGCACTGAAAATAATATTTCACAAGGCGCATTAGCTGATAAATGCAAGGTTTCTAGACAAACGATAAATGCAATTGAGAATAATAAATATGATCCAAGCTTAGCGTTAGCATTCCGTTTAGCTGAAGTATTAGGAACAACTGTTGATAAATTATTTTTGTACAAGCAGTAGAGTCGTTCATTATAAGGCGCACCGTTAAAAATAAAAAAGATCCTCTTCTTATGAGAAGAGGATCTTTTCTTATAGCGTTTTAGTCTTTGGACTAGGTGGTGTAACGGATGTATTATTTTCTGGAACTCTAGTGAGTAAGAATCCACCGATAATAAACAATACAATAATACTAAGAACACCAGCGTTTGTTTTTCCTGTTAATTGCGTTGTAACACCGACTAATACCGGGCCCATAATTGCGGCGAACTTACCAAAGATATTATAAAATCCGAAGAACTCATTAGCAGATTCTTTTGGTACTAGTTTTGCAAAGTATGAACGACTTAGTGCTTGAATACCACCTTGAGATGTAGCAACTAACATTGCTAAAATCCAAAAATCAAGTGTCGTTTTTAAAAAATAAGCATATGTGCAAATAATGATATAAATAATGATACCGACATATAACATTTTTTTACCAGTAAATGTTTCAGATAGTTTTCCATATAGTAACGCAAATGGACAAGCGACAATTTGTGTTACAAATAATATGATTAATAGATTCGTTGCACTAATACCGAGATCGGTTCCGTAAGCTGTAGACATAGTAATAATTGTATCGACTCCGTCAATATAGAAAAAGTAAGCAATTAGAAACATAAATACAGTTTTATATTCTTTAATATTTTTAAAAGTATCAGCAAGACGTTTGAAGCTCATTTTAATAGGTCTTGGATGACGCTCAATATAGTGTGTTTGCTCTACGTTTTTAAGCATTGGAATTGTAAATAACCCCCACCAAAGAGCAGTTATCGCGAATGAAATTTGACTAGCAATGCCAACTGATAAAGGGATAGTTCCTTTTTGAGCAAGAATAATAAGAGCGATACAACCGATAAAAGGAATAGTACTCCCAATATAGCCTAAAGCGAAACCTCTTGTAGAAATTCGATCCATTCTATCTTCAGAAGTGACATCTACTAAAAATGCATCATAAAAAATGTTTGCCCCAGCAAAACCAACTAATGCGAGCATATAGCATCCTAATAATAAGTACCATTGAGATGTTGGAACGACTGCTAACATACTTGTAAATACGATACCAAGTCCAAAGAAGAATGTGAAAAATCGTTTTTTAAATCCTTTATAATCAGCAACTGTGCCGAGAATAGGAGCAAGTATAGAAATTAAAAGTGTAGCAAACGAGTTTGCATATCCCCAATATGCTGTTGAAGTTGCACCAGATAGCCCGGCTTCTTTTGCAGCTGCTTTAAAGTAAATTGGAAATAATGCAGTTGTAATGACGAGCGAATATACCGAGTTCGCCCAATCGTATAATATCCAGCTTTTTTCTTGTCTGGACATTTTTTTCATATAGTGTTCCTCCTTAAATTTGTTCTACTAACAGTGTACAAAAATAAAAATTATAAAAAGAGAAACAGTGATGATTTTTACAGAACTTTTACATATATACACAGTTCTTTACAATTGGAGTAAATCCTCTACAATTGATCCGTCTGTTTCGCCTAAGTGTAAACCGAGTAGTCTAGCGATAGTTGGACCTTCATCAATAAGTCTCATATACGGGACGGTAACGCCGGTTTTTATTCCTTTTCCAGCAGCGATAAAAATTGTTTCATAGTTAGGTTTTGTTGGAGAGTATCCATGCGTACCAAATGTATATTTTTTACTAGGCGTAACATCTTTTTCAGTAATTTCTTTTATAAAATCTCCTGTATAGTTTTCAGTGAAATAATACCCCTCTTGCGCTTCTAACATAAATAAACAATTACCATCTGCACCGCAGTCTTTCGCAGCTTCATCATGAAGTATAAATTCAATTCCATTCTGTTTATTTTGCAGCAGTTCTTCAAGGAGTAGTTGTACTTCTCGAATTGTATCCGTATCATTTTTGTCTTTCACATATACATAGGCAGACCCGTCGCAACTTTGACAATAGGCCTTCCAATCTACTAATAGCCCTTTTTTATTTATAGATACGAGGCCTTTTTGTTGGAATAGCACATTTAATTGAATTGCTTTGTTTTCACTTAAAGCGCTATGGTCACCAAGAGCGATAATTGTACTCTCTTCGTATAGGTCACTGTCTTTTAAAGTTTGAATAATTTTCCCTAGCCGCTCATCATGTCTATGAATTGCAGCTATTGTTTCGTTAGATTCAAAGCCATGATAATGTCTTTGCGTGTCTAAATCAGTGAAATGTACGAACATAACATTAGGCTTTTTCGTCTGAATGGTGTGTACAGCAGAGGCGAGGACGAAATCATCCAGCTCTGGTTGTGATAAACCATTTCTTATATGGCCGAAACGACGATTTAAATCTAATTGGTATAGTGGGCTACCGCTAAATAAGGAAACTAACACTTGATTTTGCCACGGTCTATTGGGGAAAATTTCTGGTAAATTGTAATCAATGTTTGCTCTCCCAGTAACAGGCCATAGAAGGGCAGCTGTCGTTAAATTTGCTTTACGCGCTTCATCATACAATGTTGTTCCTTTTATCGATTTTCGGTACCAATGCCAATCAGGTGATTCACGTCCTGGTTGAAGTAACGTATTACTAACAACACCGTGCTTGTTAGGGTAATTACCGGTTACGATTGTTGAGTGGCTTGGATATGTTACAGAAGGATAAATTGGTTCTACTTTTTCGACAACCGTGCCCTTTTTTATTAGAGATTGGAAATGAGGTAGTTTTTGTAGTATAGGAAAATCTAAAGCTGATAAACAGTCGAATGATAAAATAATGACACGATTCGTTAATGCTTTATCCATAAAGTAATCCTCCTAATTATATAAAACCTATTCTTATATATTACTATTAATACCTAGTAATAAAAATATGTTTTCGAATAAAATTTATTGTTTATTTTCAGAAAAATTAAACATATAATAAGTATAAGGGAATCTACGGACGGAGGGAATAGTATGGACTGGTTAGATGGATTCGGTATATTTTACATCATTGGTGGCATCACAATTCTCCTTGTATTTGCTATTTCATATTTACTAAAGAAACGTTTTCCAGACAAACAGTTTGATATTATATTTGCACTGATTGTAATACTTCTTTGCTTAGCATCATTTCCTGTTACCATGATGGTTATTGGTGGGTGGGAAGGAATGGGATATGGATTTATTGGTTTCTTCGTTCTACTAGGTACACTTATTGGTATGATTGCACATCAACTTGTAAAAATCTCTCGAAAAAGCTACGTATAAAACTGTAAAAAATGAAAAGAATATATAATAATAAGAAAATTAGCTATTGTTTTAAAAAAGAATTTGTATTATGATAATCAACAAATTTATTTCGTTATAACGATGAAAAAGGACTAGTACATATTCAACCTTTTTAGCAGAGAGAGAATCCGCCAGGCTGAAAGATTCTTAAAAAGGCAATATGGAACCTGCCTTTGAGTTCTGCATATGCAGCGGGAATTTCCCGTTATCAAAAAGAGAGCATGCGCAATTTTTGTGCATGAATCAGGGTGGTAACGCCGGCAAAGCTCGGTCCCTATTTAGGGACGCGGGCTTTTTTGTATTTTCTAGAAGGAGGAAGACTGACTATGGCAAAAGAACAAGTGCAAGCCATTACGAAGATGGAAGAGGACTTTGCGCAGTGGTATACCGATATTGTAAAAAAAGCCGAACTTGTTGATTATTCAAGTGTAAAAGGGTGCATGATTTTACGTCCGTATGGTTATGCCTTATGGGAGAATATGCAGAAGGTGATGGATGAGAAGTTAAAAGAAACTGGCCATGAAAATGTATATATGCCAATGTTTATCCCAGAGAGTTTATTGCAAAAAGAGAAGGATCATGTTGAAGGATTTGCTCCTGAAGTAGCATGGGTTACGCATGGCGGGGATGAAAAGTTAGCGGAAAGACTTTGTGTACGTCCTACATCTGAAACTTTATTCTGTGAGCACTTTTCAAAAATTGTGCAATCCTATAATGATTTGCCAAAGTTATATAATCAGTGGTGTTCAGTAGTTCGTTGGGAGAAGACAACTAGACCATTCCTTCGTACGACTGAATTTTTATGGCAAGAGGGTCATACAATCCATGAAACGGCAGAAGAATCGCAGGCTGAAACATTAAATATTTTAAACTTATATGCTTCTTTCTGTGAGGATTATTTAGCGATACCAGTTATTAAAGGACAAAAAACAGAAAAAGAGAAGTTTGCTGGAGCAAAGGAAACTTATACAATTGAAAGTTTAATGCATGATGGAAAAGCGCTTCAAACAGGAACCTCTCATAACTTTGGGACGAATTTCTCAGAAGCATTTGATATTAAGTTTTTAGATCGTAACGGTAAATGGCAATATGTGCACCAAACATCTTGGGGTGTATCAACAAGAATGATAGGCGGGCTAATAATGGTTCATAGCGATAATAATGGACTTGTAATGCCACCAAAAGTCGCTCCAGTGCAAGTTGTTATTGTACCAATTGCTCAGCATAAAGAAGGAGTTTTAGCAAAAGCAACAGAGTTACAAGGACATATTCAAAAGGTTGCACGAGTAAAAATAGATGCTAGTAATAAAACGCCTGGTTGGAAATTTAATGAGTATGAAATGAAGGGTATTCCAATTCGATTAGAAGTTGGCCCTAAAGATATTGAAAAGAATCAAGTTGTACTTGTAAGAAGAGATACGAAGGAAAAAGAGTTTGTACCGATGGATCAATTAGAAGAACGTATTCCAGCATTACTTGAAGAAATTCATAGTTCTTTATTTAATAAAGCAAAAGCATTTCGCGATGAGAATACGTATGCTGTGACAAATTTCGAAGAGATGAAAAAAGTAGCTGACGAAAAGCAAGGCTTTATTAAAGCAATGTGGTGCGGGGAATTGGCTTGTGAAGAGAAACTAAAAGAAGAAGTGGGAGTATCTTCACGTTGTATGCCTTTTGAGCAAGAGCATTTAGCTGAAGAATGTATTTGTTGTGGTAAAGAAGCTAAACGAATGGTGTATTGGGGAAAAGCGTATTAATACTCTTTTGATAGGTGATAAAAAGGACTTTAGGCTGCATAATAAAATGCAATCCAAAGCCCTTTTTAGTTTTATACAGTATTTCATGTATTCTTTAGATGGAAGGATGTTGTTCTTATTTTACGTTTTTACGACGAATAAACAGTAACATACCAATTAGGAATGTTGAAAGACCCATTAAAATAGATATAGGGTAATGCGTTGCAGTATTAGGTAATTTATCACCTTGTTTTTTTGTATTATCTTTTACATTACCACCTTGAGAACCGTTGTCCTTCTGAGAATTGCTATCGCCTTTAACACGATTGCCACCTTGAGAGCCGTTGCCACCAGAGCCATTGCCACCAGAGCCATTGCCACCAGAGCCATTGCCACCAGAGCCATTGCCACCTTGAGAGC
>NZ_JAKUDW010000064.1:0-30532 GCF_022662595.1 Bacillus cereus group sp. BfR-BA-01524
TAAAGAGATTTCAAGTAAATAAAGAAAAGGCTGTTCATCTGGAACAGCCTTTTCTTATTGTTGCTATTTGTCGATAAATCGATATACCTTGACGAATCGTTGATATAATTTGATTTATGATAGATATATTTGAAAAATCGTTGATATATTGTACGTTATGATAGATATATTCGAAAAATCGTTAATATAGTTTCACATACTATCTGTCACTATCATGATTAAAATCTCTCTAATACGATTTTCCCAATGGTGTGCCCGCTTTCAAGTAGTGCATGTGCTTTCTTTAAGTTTTCAGCGTTAATCGGTGTTAATGTTTCATTTTTATGTAAGCTGTACTGATAGTCTAGAAGGAGTTTATTTCTAAAAAGAAGAATTTTTTACTGTATTACTTTATCCCAAACTAAATGTAAAGGTGGATACATAATGACAGTAAAGAAACTTTATTTCATCCCAGCAGGTCGTTGTATGTTGGATCATTCGTCTGTTAACGGTACTTTAACTCCAGGGAAACTATTAGACTTGCCGGTTTGGTGTTATCTTTTGGAGACGGAAGAAGGTCCTATTTTAGTAGACACTGGTATGCCAGAAAGTGCAGTTAATAATGAAGGGCTTTTTAACGGTACATTTGTTGAGGGACAGATCTTACCGAAAATGACTGAAGAAGATAGAATTGTCAATATTTTAAAGCGTGTAGGGTATGAGCCAGAAGACCTTCTATATATTATTAGTTCTCACTTACATTTTGATCATGCAGGAGGAAACGGTGCTTTTACAAATACACCGATTATTGTACAACGAACGGAATATGAGGCAGCACTTCATAGAGAAGAATATATGGACGAATGTATATTACTGCATTTGAACTACAAAATTATTGAAGGGGATTATGAAGTGGTACCCGGTGTTCAATTACTGTATACGCCAGGGCATTCTCCAGGCCATCAGTCGTTATTCATTGAGACGGAGCAATCCGGTCCAGTTTTATTAACGATTGACGCATCGTACACGAAAGAGAATTTTGAAGATGAAGTGCCGTTCGCAGGATTTGATCCAGAATTAGCTTTATCTTCAATTAAACGTTTAAAAGAAGTTGTGACGAAAGAGAAACCGATTGTTTTCTTTGGCCATGATATAGAGCAGGAAAAGGGTTGTAGAGTGTTCCCTGAGTATATATAGTGCAAAAAGTCATGAGCTCGCGTGCTCATGACTTTTTCGTTTAAATAATTTTTTTGAATAAGTTATATACTTTTTTCGAATTGTCTTCATTTAATTGGTAATACGTAAGGTTTACATCATCAGGAGTATCTTGTTGCGCAATCATCACTTCGCTATTGTGATGATCAACTACCCATATGAAATATTTTTTATAAGTTCCATCTTCGAATGTAACCCACATATCACAATCTATTAAATCTGCTCCTTCCTCATCCAATGTTAATTTTCCTTTTTTTGCGGTATTCATACTCGTAATAAACGTTTTTAATTCATCTGTTTTTGTGAGAAAGATATCCTTTTTTGTTTTAATTGATTCTACATGTATATCTTTTATTTCCTGTTTTCCTAAAAAAACAGGGGGCTCATTTGGGTCTCGTGAGCTTGAAATAATAGTAGCTTTCCTTTTCGGTTGATTTGCAGTATAGAGATCTTGAATAGATTTTCCCGAGTTTACAAACCATACAATTCCAGAAATAATTAATACGCTACCTAGCAATAAAATAATTTTTTTAATAGGATTTTCTCCTCTCTATTACTTCGTGTGAAGAGCTTTTCTATTAATATATGATAGGTAAGCGTAAAGTATTATAGTTGAACTTGGTTATGCTTCACAGTTTTTATCGGGCGATCTATGAGTAAATTGTAAGTGAGCCCAATTAATACGAAAATGCCACCGATAACTTTACCGATTGAGAGTTCATTTGTCAGGAAGAAATCAATAATAGTCCCCGCAAATAATTGTCCGATAAAGATGAGTAATGTTAAATAAAAGGCTGATATTTTAGGAGTAATATAGTTGGATAATGAAATAACGATAACGCCTACTAATCCGCCTAAATACACGGCGATAGGAATAGATTGCAACGTATGAATAGGTATATACAATGAATCTGAACTGAAAATTAAAAATAACATAGAGAAAAATAATCCAGTAATATAATTGAAAAACGTGCCTTCCCAGTTTCCAATTTCCTTTGCTAAATTCGCATTAATAATTCTAGCAACAACGATAGAAACACCAGCTAAAATAGCGATAGTAATATATAACATATTTTCGTCCCCCATTAATAAATTGTCATGATAATAATCCCAGAAGAAATGAATGCTAATCCAACTAGTTTCTTCTTTTCAAACTTTGCAACTTTCATTCCTAATAAGCCGAAATGATCAATAACGATGGAAGCAATAGATTGACCGAGTAAACTTAATGCGATTGTAATAGAGGCACCGAGGACGGAGAAACTTATATTATTAAAAAGAACAGTGAATACTCCAATTGCTCCAGCGCTATATAAAAAAAGCGGAATACTTTTATCGAAATGAATTTTATGTTTGTTTAAGATTAAAATGAAAATAACTGCAATTAAACCGACAAGGTGAATGACAACGCTTGCTGTATACTTCCCAATTAACTCGGATAAAATTCCATTCAATGGAAGCATAACGGCGATGAGCACACCAATAAAGACAGAAAGAAAGTTATACAATGTAATATCCCCTTTATATTTCATATTTGTAATGACTGTATCATGCTGAAATTGTGTATTGTTATGACATATGTCATAGTGGAAGAAGAAAATTTTGATTACAATGGGGATGAGTTGTAAAGGTGGGGGACTATGAAGAAAGTATGTAATTCTATTAAATTAGCAGAGTATATGAAGCAAAATAATATTGATTCATTTTTTAGTAATGATATGAAGCCATATATGGAACTTATATTTTTTAAAAAGAATGAGTTTATTTGTAGAGAAAATGAAGAGATAGATTATTTATATTTCTTTGTTGAAGGAAAAGCGAAAGCGTTTAACACATTAAGTAACGGGAAATCGGTATTATTATGTTTTTACGATAGTTTGCAGTTACTTGGAGATGTGGAGTTAATTCATTCTCAAAGAATCACTTCAAACGTACAAGTGATGGCAGATTCGTATTGTGTGGGGTTACCTTTAGGAAAAGTGAGAAATAAGCTATTTCATGATGCGAAATTTTTAAGATGTATTTGCGGATCATTAGCACATAAATTAAACCGACTTTCAAAAAACAGTACAATTAATTTATTGTATCCGCTTGAAAATAGACTTGCGAGTTACATGTTAGCAGCAGGGGAACGAGCAGTTCAGCATGAAAATAGAATTGTGTTTAGTGGGAATTTAACGGAAATAGCGGAATTGTTAGGAACGAGTTATCGGCATTTATTACGTACTTTGAATCTCTTTTGTGATAAAAATATAATCAAGAAAAACAATGGTTGTTTTGAAGTAGTGAATGTAGAAGTTTTGAGGGAATTGGCTGCGGATGTTTATAAATAGGAGATGAAGTTATAAATGATTACACCTATATTTAGAATTTTTGATGTTGAAAAGGCTCAGTTATTTTACTTGAATTTTTTAGGTTTTAAACTGGATTGGGAACATCGGTATGAGGAAAATATGCCATTATATATACAAATTTCGTTAGATGATACTGTGATACATTTATCTGAGCATCATGGGGATGCTTCACCAGGTGGTGCAATTCGGGTCAAAATAGATAATGTAAAGGCTTATCATGCTGTATTATCAAGTAAAGAATATGCTTATTCGAAGCCTGATATAGAAATAACACCTTGGGGGACAAGCGAATTAACTGTGATTGATCCGTTTTTAAATAGAATTATATTTTATGAGGGAAAATTGTCGGAGTAGAAAGGCTTCATATACAAATATTCATGGGTTAAGTAGTGTAGTTACGTGGTAAATGGAATGAAGAGTAGTTCATAAAGTAGTGAACTGCTCTTTTTCATGTTGTTAAACAGATTGAATTATTGAAAAATAAATCGTATGATAAAATACATGAACAAATGAGCATATATTCATTTGTTGTAAGGAGGAGGGAAAAGATGTTAGATGCAATCATTGTTGGAGCTGGTCAAGCGGGATTGAACATAGGATACTACTTGAAGCAGGCAGGATATAATTTTTTATTACTCGAGGCAGGAAACCGAATTGGTGATTCATGGAGAAATAGATATGATTCTTTGCAGCTTTTTACCCCAAGGTCATACAGTAGCTTACCGGGTATGGTGTTAATAGGTGAAAAAAATGAATTTCCATATAAAGATGAAATTGCAACTTATTTAGAAGAATATACAATACATTTTCAATTACCGGTACAATTGCAAACGGAAGTTTTAAAGATAAAGAAAGAAAAAGAAATATTTGAATTACACACTCCTACAGAAATTTTACAAACGAAAAAAGTTATTATCGCATCAGGTGGTTTTCAGCATCCATTTATTCCCTCGCTTTCAGAAAATCTTTCACCACATATTTTTCAAATACATTCATCACAATATAAATCATTATCGCAAATTCCACAGGGGAAGGTACTTGTAGTAGGGGGCGGAAATTCAGGAATGCAAATCGCAGTAGAACTTGCAAAAACGCATGAAGTTACGGTGTCTATTAGTCATCCTTTAACGTTTTTACCGTTACAACTTTTTGGAAAAAGTATTTTTAATCTGCTAGAAAAAGTGGGTTTATTGTATGCTGAAATAAATACAAAGAGGGGAAGATGGTTTCAGAAGAGAAAGGACCCTATTTTCGGTTTTGAAGGTAAGAAACTTATTCGTAATGGAGCAATTAAACTGCAAGAAAAAGCAGTAAGTGCATCAGGAAATAACATTATGTTTCAGAATGGTGATATTTATAGTGCAGAAAGCGTTATATGGTCAACTGGTTTTGTTCAAAATTATAATTGGATTGAAATTGAACAGGCAGTGAATGAGAAAGGATTTCCTAATCATATAAAGGGAATCAGTCCAGTAAAAGGATTGTATTATATCGGTTTACCATGGCAATCTCAAAGGGGTTCCGCACTTATTTGTGGTGTAGGAAAGGATGCAGCATATTTGCTTTCTGAAATCAAAAAAATAGATCAGTAGCAATAACTACTGATCATCCATATGTACATGAATTAGGAGAGGTCAAACATTTATTAACTTTATTATAATAGATTTTCATAAAAATAAAAACTGAAAATTCTAATTTTATGTTGAGAAAGTTTTTTGTATCGAAATATATGAAAAAATAGGGATTTTCATCCCACATTAACGGGCAGTAAGGCCTCCACTGATTAAAGTTTCACTTTATTAAAAGGAAAAATGATATTTATATTTTAGTAAATTATGATATAGTCAAAATAAGTGTTTTTTTCCATAAATGTAATTATTTTAATTGTAGTTTCGTTTATATGAGGGAAGGAGAAGTAATTATGAAGTTTGATGATCAACGCTTACTAGGAGTCCGATTAGGTTCTGTACTTGTGACAGAGGAAAATCAATATTTAGTAATTAAGAAAAAAGATCATTATGCACTATTAAATATACATAATTTAGAATGCACTCATGTTGAAGTGCAGTTAGAACATTTGGAAGAAATGTTACATGAAGATTTCCAGGAAAGTATAACGGAAATTATCGCACCAGAACATATAAAAATTGTTGCGAAAAATGTTATATAGATAAAGAAGCTGGAAGGAACAGCTTCTTTATTTTCATTATAAGGATAACGTTTTTACAACCTCACCAATGATCCCTTCCATTTGATGAACACCTAAATCGGAATTGGTCATAATAACAGCGCCATTCCCGCAGTATGGATAACAAACCATCATACATTGAAATCCAACGCCCCATCCGAGTGAATAAATCTGTAATTCTTCATTAGAATCATCTAGAAAAACACCTAATCCAGTCCATTTTGAACAACCTTGAGGAGAAATCATGTCTAGTACTAATTTTTGAGAAAGTTTTAGTTTGCCCTTTCCTTGTAAGGAATGAATGATTTCAATTACTAAAGTTGATAAGTCAGTTGGTGTTGTCCAAATACCTGAAGCAGCTGCGAATGGATAAAATGGAAATCTCTCATTTGTTACAGTTCCATCTTTATTATGACCGCAAGCAAAAACATCGGTTTTATCTATGTCTTTTGGAGAGAAGAGCGTACTATTTTTCATTTGTAGTGGCTGGAAGATATGTTCTTCTAATAACTGACTAAATGATTTTCCTGTAATATCTTCTAGTAGTAGTTCGATTATACAAAAGTTTGCGTCCGAGTAATGAAATTCACTTTCTGGTTTATAAGCTACCTCTATAGGTACAGGGCAATATAGTGTTTTACCGGAAAGGAGCTTAGACATATTAGGTAATCCTTTTGCAGGTGTATAATGTTCAAAACTATTAGGTGGATCAATGAGTCCAGATTGATGGCTTAATAAGTTTCTCAAAGTGATGCTTTTTTGTGAAGTAAATAGATTAGTAGGAATGTTCCAAGATGTGAGTTTATCATTTACGTCTTCATCTAAATGCACGATACCTTGCTCTGATAATGTTAGTACGAGCATTGTAGTGATGAATTTGCTGATAGAACAAGAATTAAAGAGAGAATTTGTAGTAACGGCTCTAGTTATTTCAAATTCAAGTGTTCCAAAGGCAGTCGCTTCATCTAGTTTGCCATTACGTATAACAGCGAGGCTTAAACCTACAACGGAATATTGGTTCATTTTCTCGTATATATTGCTACTTTTTAAGTTCATGGTGACTCCTTCCTTTAAAAACAGAATATTAATTTTATTATACAGTAGTAAAAAAAGAAAACACTCCGTCATTCACCAATGAAGTGTTTTCTCTTTTAGTTAGTTTGAAGTGAACTTTTGAAAAAATTTATCGCGGTACATGTACATAACCCATGAGGTTGTTATTAAAGAAATAATGATTTGTTTGTTTTTAATTGGTGCATTGAAAACCAGCCAACCCACTATATCAAATAATAAATGTAGCACGATTGAAAGAACTACAAATTGAAGTAACGTATATAAAAATCTTTTCATAAAGTGTCCCCCTAAAATAATAGGTTTTATTAACAGTTTGATATAGTGATATTATACATTATATGTGTTATGTGGTAAAATTTACATAAGTTAGTGAGATAAAACAAATGAAAGTTAGTAAGGGGGAACATTCATGGAATTCTGGATGGTTATACCGATAGTAGCCTTTGGTTTCATTTATATCGCTGAAAAATTAACTACAATTGAAAAGAAAAATGATGCGCGTTTAAAGAGAATTGAAGATAGATTACAATTAATTACGAAAGAAATGGGAATTATAGAAAGAGAACCTGAAATTAATAAAGAACTACGTCAGCTTGTAGAAGAAGGCAAAAAAATTACAGCAGTTAAGAGAGTAAGAGAAGCTTTTGGTTTTTCCTTACTAGAAGCGAAGCAATATGTTGATAAATTATAAAAAAGATCATCCATTTGGGTGATCTTTTTTCACTGCACCATGCGTGTATTTACATAAGCGGCGATAATAAAGTGTCCAATTATAATGATAGGAATAACGATTGTGACATTAGGAGTAGTGAAGACACTACCGATTGTGGCAATGACACCAGCAACTAAATTATAAAGACCAACTATTTTTGATAACTTCACTTTATCAGGCACGCGGCGTTCGTTGAATCCTGATAAGAGCCAAGTGTATTGTTTTACTCCAATGAAATAAGCTAGTGCAAATGAAAGGATTGCCACTATGAATAATGATGGGGAAGCGAAGAGAGTCATTGAAAACACCTCCGTTAATAGGCTATAAATAAATTATAGTCTGAATGTTATAATTTAACAAAATGCAATTTTGATTTTAAGGGTAATAGAAAAATGGAGTATTTGTAATGAGGGGAGATTAAGTATGAATATTGTGGAATTTCAGAGGTATGTATCAAATTTCAGTAAAAAAAAGGATTTCAAGACACAACAATTGAAGAGCGTACGATATATACGATAGCGGAATTAGGTGAATTAGCGGAAGTCATATTAAAGCGTGATACAATACAAGATGCGAAAAGAGAGATCGGTTTAGAAATGTTTGATGTAATTTGGAATGTATGTGATTTAGCAAATAAATTAAATATTGATTTAGAGAAGGCGTTTGAAGAAAAAATGAAAATTAATAAAAAACGTGAATGGTAAGTAGAATTTTAATTTGTAAAAATGGGTGATATGAATGAAAAAAAAGCTTTTTATAGGAGGAATATTTACCTTAATTAGTGTAATAAGTGTTATCGTTTACTTAGTTTTTCAAGGCATATTCATTCCGAATCAAATAAGTGCTGATAAGTATGAAATAAAAGGTGTAGATGTCGCATCGTATCAAGGGGATATAGATTGGAGAGAGTTGGAAAAGCAAAATATGAAGTTTGCGTTTATAAAGGCGACTGAAGGAAGCTCGTTTGTGGATGAGTACTTTTCGAAAAATTGGACGAATGCGAATAAGACAGATATGCGCATCGGAGCGTATCATTTTTTTAGTTTCGATAGTAAGGGTGAAACACAAGCAGAGCAATTTATACGAACTGTTCCAAAATATAAACAAGCACTGCCACCCGTAATTGATGTTGAGTTTTACGCTAACAAAAAAGATAATCCGCCTAAGCGTGAAGATGTTACGAAAGAGTTGTCGGTCATGATTGAAATGCTAGAAAAGCATTACGGTAAGAAAGTAATATTGTATGCGACGCAAGAGGCGTATGATTTATATATAAAGGGTGCGTATCCAAAATGTGATATATGGATTCGTAGTGTTCTTACAAAACCGAGTTTATCTGATGAGAGAAAATGGACGTTTTGGCAATACACGAACGGCGGGAGATTAAGCGGTTATAATGGAAACGAAAAGTATATTGATTTGAATGTGTTTTATGGGAATGAGGAAGAGTTTGAGAATTATGGAATGGAAGATTAAGTTTTAAAGCGTACAAAATTTTGTACGCTTTTTTGTTAATTACATAAAAGTATGCAAATGAAGATGGAACAAACATTTGAGATGAATTGTCTAATATAGGTAATAACTATTTAGCTTGAAAGAAAGGGTTGATAACATGAAAAAGAATACGTTGTTAAAAGTAGGATTATGTGTAAGTTTACTAGGAACAACTCAATTTGTTAGCGCGATTTCTTCTGTACAAGCATCACAAAAGGTAGAGCAAAAAGTAATAAAAAATGAGACGGGAACCATTTCAATATCTCAGTTAAACAAGAATGTATGGGTTCATACGGAGTTAGGTTATTTTAATGGAGAAGCAGTTCCTTCGAACGGTCTAGTTCTTAATACTTCTAAAGGTTTAGTACTTGTTGATTCTTCTTGGGATGATAAATTAACGAAGGAACTAATAGAAATGGTAGAAAAGAAATTTCAGAAGTGCGTAACGGATGTCATTATTACACATGCGCACGCTGATCGAATTGGCGGAATAACAGCGTTGAAAGAAAGAGGCATTAAAGCGCATAGTACAGCATTAACCGCAGAACTAGCAAAGAAAAGTGGATATGAAGAGCCGCTTGGAGATTTACAAACAATTACGAGTTTGAAGTTTGGCAATACAAAAGTAGAAGCGTTCTATCCAGGGAAAGGACATACAGAAGATAATATTGTTGTTTGGTTGCCACAATATCAAATTTTAGCTGGAGGCTGTTTAGTAAAATCTGCGGAAGCTAAAGATTTAGGAAATGTTGCGGATGCGTACGTAAATGAATGGTCTACATCGATTGAGAATGTGCTGAAGCGATATGGAAATATAAATTCGGTAGTACCTGGTCATGGAGAAGTAGGAGACAAGGGATTACTTTTACATACATTGGATTTATTAAAATAAGAAATTGTAGAAATACAAAAGAGAGGAGAAATAATTTTCTCCTCTCTTTCTTCTAACTATATTTAAATGCTGAATCTGTCGATTACGCCAGCATATATTACTGAGATTTTAATTCCAAGTATACAAATACTAGTACTGTCATAATTGCAATAACAACGTAAGTAGCATCAAGCATTATAAGTGTTTTTAAAGTTTCAGTCATCGTAATTCACCCCTGTTATAAAAATATAACATGATCTTTTTATTGATTAGATTAGAGATCATAAAGATAAAATGTATATGAAATTTCTTAAGTAGCTTCTATATAAATATATCATATAAATAATGTAAGTAATGTTAAGATAGTGTAAATGTATTGTAAATAAAGAGGTTTACAATAAAGGCTTTAATAAAAAAATGATAGTTCCTTAAAATAAAAAATACGCTATTCTCTTTCTATTGAATGATAGAAAGAATAGCGTATTTGTATGTCTATTTTCATATGTGATGAATTGCAACTATTTGTATAAGGGATTCAAAAAAATTTTTTCTTTGTATATATTTCTCCAAATTAATTATTTAGCTATTTAAAAGTATCGAAAGGTGTGTGCACACTAATGTGTTTTTTAGTGTCAACAAAAATATTATGTCAACAATATGAACTGTCACAAATCTTTATATATTATTGTGATTGATATCACATCACTTTTTTTCAATGGGTATTATGCTTAAGGTGTAATGAATGATTGGGAGAGGGTGGGATGATATGTTTTGTTATCAATGTGAACAAACGCCAACAGGTGGATGCAAAGTAATGGGTGTGTGTGGCAAGAATGAAACGATTGCTAGTTTACAAGATACGATTGTGTTTGGGTTAAAAGGAATTGCGGCTTATCGTACTCATGCTGCTCAGCTAGGGTATACGGATGCATTTGTAGATGCTACAACACAAGAAGCTTTATATATGACATTAACAAATTCTAATTTTAACGAACAAGAGCATATTGATATGGCTATGAAAGTTGGGAAATCAGCTTTACAGGTGATGGAGTTATTGGATGAGGCACATACGAATCATTTTGGTGTGCCAGAACCTGTCCAAATTACACAAAATCGTGTAGAAGGTAAAGCAATTGTAGTTACGGGCCATAATTTATTTGCATTAGAAGAACTATTAAAGCAAACAGAAGGAAAAGACATTAATATTTATACACATTCTGAAATGCTACCAGCACACGGATACCCGCAGCTGAAAAAATATAAACATTTAAAAGGAAACATCGGTAAGGCATGGTATGATCAAAGACGCCTTTTTGAAAAATTTACTGGTGCCATATTAGCTACAACGAACTGTGTTATGCCAATTAAAGGATCATACTCTGATCGATTCTTTTCATATGATATTGCAGGTTTAGAAGGTGTACAAAAAATTGAAAATGATGATTTTACACCATTAATTCAAAAAACGCTAGAACTTCCAGAAGTACATATGGAGTCGGATGAACAGTTAGTGACAGGGTTTCATCATAATACAGTATTATCATTAGCTCCAGAAATTATTGACGCAGTAAAAGAAGGGAAAATAAAGCGTTTCTTTGTTATCGCCGGTTGTGATGCACCGGGAAAAGGCGGAGAATATTATCGTGAATTAGCAACGTCACTTCCGCCAGAAACGGTTATTTTAACAACTTCTTGCGGGAAATTCCGCTTTAATGATGTGGATTACGGTGTTGTACCTGGTACGGAAATTCCGCGTTACATTGATTTAGGACAGTGCAATAATTCAATTTCTACAGTGAAAATAGCGGCTGCTTTAGCTGATGCTTTTCAATGTGAAGTGAATGAATTGCCAGTAAGTATTGTCCTATCATGGTTTGAACAAAAAGCGGTTGCTATTTTACTAGGGCTATTTAGTCTTGGGATTCAAGATATTCGCATCGGTCCAAAGGCTCCTGAATTTATTTCACCTGGCGTACTTGATGTATTACAAGAAACATTCGGTTTAAAACTGATTACAAATGCAGCAGAAGACATGGCTATGATGTTATCGTAACAGAAAAGATGTTTTCATTTAATTGTGGCTTTATAAATCATTTGTATGTGCGTGAGTAAACGTACATACAAATGATTTATTTTATTAATAAAGAGAATCTGCTATATCTATAAATTTTATGATCTTATAAAGTTTTTAAAGGGTAACGCCACATCGCCATCAACTTAAGCATTTAGGCTATTTTTAAAGTTAAAAGCACGTTACTATTCTTTTATATTAACGAGAAAGAGTGACGTACTTTTTATGCATAATTTCAGTGTACACAATGACATTATTTTTTGCACCAGAACCAAAATAGGTTCTGGTGCAAAAACTCTAAAGCTCTTGCCAGTAATCTCCTAAACTTGGACATACTGATAGTATTACTCTAAAAAAGGTGTGTGATCGGTATGGAAAAGAGAAATTTGTTCAAATGGAAGCATTATCAGCCGGAACTAATCTTATTAACAGTAAGGTGGTACCTAAGGTACAATTTGAGCTTCCGTAACCTGGTGGAAATGATGGAGGAAAGAGGATTATCCATTGCTCACACAACGATTATGCGCTGGGTTCATCAATATGGACCTCAACTAGAAGAGAAAGTACGACATCATCTAAAATCAACAAATGATTCATGGAGAGTCGATGAAACCTATATTAAAGTAAAAGGGCAATGGATGTATTTATATCGTGCCGTTGATTCAGAAGGGAATACCATTGATTTTTATCTAAGTAAATCAAGAGATAAACAAGCCGCCAAGTGTTTTTTCAAGAAAGCCCGGACTTTTTCGTACGTTTCTAAACCTCGCGTGATAACAATAGATAAGAACCCTGCCTATCCTGTAGCAATTCAAGCGTTGAAAGAAGAAAAACATATGCCTGAAGGCATAAAGCTAAGACAAGTTAGATATCTCAATAATATAGTGGAACAAGATCATCGTTTTATTAAGAAACGTGTGCATCCTATGTTGGGGTTTAAGTCATTTAAAACTGCAACTTCTATATTGAGTGGTGTTGAAGCCATGCATATGATTAAAAAAGAACAGATTGATTTACGGGACCAGTCTGTCCAAAATCAGAAAGAATTCATCCATCAATTGTTTGGGCTAACAGCATAAAATACAATTCCGCTCGAAATATATGCGCTATATTCTCTTTTATTTTATCTTTGCACCAGAACCCAAAAAATAACCGTAGATAGTAGCACGAACACTGTTCTTGTTATAATTAATTTTTTCAGAACGTCTATAATCCTCTTTTAAAAAATATATGTAAATATAATAAAAAACGAATGATTAATAGAAATATTCTACACCACTCGTTTTTTATCGGACTTCTTTTTACTGTACTTTTATTTTCTTTATGAGTTATTAGAAAAATAATTGTCTATATAAGTCTTTATTTTTTCAAAATTCTTTTCCATAAATAAGATTGCTGGTACTTCAATTATTGGAAGATTATTTTCATTATCAAAAGCTGGACACGGTTTGGGAACTACCAAATAGTCAACTGAGTTTTTATCCCTAATATAATTAATTGAAACATCATAATACTTAGAAAAATATTCCTTCAAATCATCCTGATTCCTTAAAAATGGTAGAGAAAATATTGAACCATAATTTATACCAGCGTCGACAATTAATACAAAGCATATTTTTTTCATGATACACCCTCCTCGTATAATAAGTTTTAAGTTAATAACTGTTCCTTGAAAATTAAATAGTTTTTATCTTCAAGAGCTACATCAAAAAAATGATGTATGGGTAAAATTTAGTCTTGGATACTGGGGGATTTCTCTAGATAATGGAAGTATGGAAATGGATCCATCGGGAATATGCTTACTCCTCCTGTAGTTCGACCACGTTAAAAGACTGTGACCCAGACCAAAATGCACTGCATACGCACAAGCTGTATCGGTTTCCTTCACTTACCTCTCATAGTGGTGGGAGGGCAGCTTAGGTGAAGGCAATCATTGAATACTCATACGCGAGGTTGTGGCTATGTTTTGGACTCTAGGGAGATCCCACAGTATCCAAGCTCATTCCAAATACTATTCAAAGAAAGGAGGTCCTTTCTTTGAGATTATTCGTAGCTATTGATGTAAGCTCTGAAAAACTTGATGTATGTTTTCTTGACAGTCATGACACTGTTTTGAAAGAAATTTGTCTTTCAAACGATGTGAATGGTGCCAACGCCATTAAGGAGGATGTTCTCCATTTTCACCAGTTGTACAACTATGAAAAAATTGTCATTGGCATGGAATCTACTTCCGTCTATAGTTTCCATCCTTCCATGTTCCTAACGGAAGATAAGGATTTGAGGGCTTTAGACGTGGAAGTGGTCGTACAAAATCCAAAAGCCATCCATCGGTATAAAAACTCTTTGAAGAAGATAAGACCGATTTTGAATCGGAACGAACACCCATGACACGAACGGGAAACCAGTATCTTCGTTATTACATGGTTGAAGCTGCCAACTCTGTACAACTTCGTGAAGCTACTTACCGTACTTATTATTTAAAGAAATATGATGAAGTTCCGAAATACAAACATAAAAGAGCCCTTGTCTTAACAGCGAGAAAACTAGTGCGTCTGGTGGATGTGCTACTACGCAACCACCAACTCTACCTGCCATAAAGGAGCGTGTAAATCAAGAGCTAACTACTGCTTTTGATATCCTTTCAAGGCGGCTTTAGGGATATGAACAAACATTCATGTTTCCTACCTAAAAATACGAACTAACGTTCTGTGTATTCCTAAGGTTTAGTTTCCTGCGCTCTTTTTTAGAAATTCTTCTCTAGCTTTTATCAATCATATACTTGACTTAATACCACAAGTCTTATTTAACTTTATGTAACCGTTACAATTTATATTGTAACAATAAATTTGCGAAAAAAACATTGAGTTTAAGATAATTTATTTAAAAAATATAGCTTATGGGGTAGCGTCACATCGCTATCAAGCTAAGCTTCTTAATTGCCCCCATAATGAAAATTTTATATCTTTGCCAATTGTATTTCTCTACACTTGAAGGACAAGTTTTATTATCATTATGACAAGTTAACTTGTCATAATGATAATAAAACTGTACAATAAACATAATAATTAATAAGGGGTGGTTACAAATTATGCAAAAAGAAGAGATATTAAGAAAATACAAAAAAATGGGGAGAGATGAACGTAAAGAACTTATAGAATTAGATTCATCCAGTTACGGCTTAATAGCTGTACTTGTTTTAGTCCTATTTTTCGGTTCTTGGAAATTGATGCATGGTATTAAAAGTTACGAATTAATTTCAATTTTTTCTGGTTATATAGCTAGTACAAGCTTTTATAAGTTTAGAAAGTTAAAAGAACAAAAATTTCTTATTGCAAGCATTTTAGCTATAACGAGTACAATTGCAAGTGCCATAGTTTTCTTTCTGGAGGGATGATAATTGAAAGATGAATTAGTACTGCAAAATCGTTTGAAAGTAGCAAGAGCTGAGAAAAAAATATCACAGGGAGAATTAGCTGAAATGGTAGGAGTATCTAGACAAACAATTAGTTCTATTGAAACAGGACAATTTTGTCCAACTGCAAAGTTAGCATTAGTACTCTGTATAGCGCTAGATAAAAAATTTGAAGAATTATTTTATTTTTGATTAATTGGTGTACTAGAGATCAAAACAAATCTCTTTCAATCTAGTTTTTCTTATACATAAAGCAAAAAATACGCTATCCTTGCTGTATCATTATAGGAAAGGGTGGCGTTTTTGTATGTCTATTTCTGTATCTGATGAATTACAACTATTTGCTCAAGAAATTCAAAATTTCTTATCTCCAAATTTTTTAAGAAATCTTGCTAGAGATGTTGGTTTTGTACAACGGACCAGTAAGTACCAAGCAAAAGATTTAGTAGCTTTATGTGTATGGATGAGTCAAAATGTTGCTAAAACCTCTTTAACTCAGTTATGTAGCTGTTTAGAAGTATCAACAGAAGTTCTTATCAGTCCTGAAGGACTGAATCAACGATTTAATAGGGAGGCCGTGCGATTTCTACACCAAGTGCTAGCTGAACTTCTCAGCCAAAAGTTATCTTCAACCAAGCTGCTCTCTTCTCCTTACACTTCTAATTTCAAGCGTATTCGTATCCTAGATTCAACTGCATTTCAACTTCCTGATGTATTTTCATCTGTTTATCCAGGTGCAGGAGGGTGCAGTCATACAGCGGGGGTGAAGATTCAGCTTGAGTATGACCTATTAAGTGGACAGTTCTTACATATTCATACAGGTCCAGGTAAACAACATGATCGAACCTATGGTTCTCTGTGTGTCCCAACTGTGACAGCGAATGATTTATGTATCCGTGATTTAGGTTATTTTCACTTGAAAGATCTTCAGCATATACAAAATGAAAATGCTTACTATATCTCGCGTATTAAATCTAATACACGTATTTATCAAAAAAATCCCAGCCCTAATTATTTTCAAGATGGAAGAATCAAGAAAGGTACAGAGTATATCCAGATAGATATGGAGGTTTTAATGAACTCACTTCAACCGGGACAAACATGCGAAATACCTGACGCTTATGTAGGAATGATTGATAAAGTACCAACTCGTGTCATTGTTCATCGGCTAACAAAAGAACAACAACAAAAACGATTACAAGATCAAACTGTGAGGGAAAAAAAGAAAGGAATGAAGTATTCTTCTCGTAGTAAACGACTCAGTGGTATCAATGTATATATGACAAACACGCCGACAGATATTGTCCCGATGGGACAAGTACATGATTGGTACTCTTTGCGTTGGCAAATTGAAATTTTATTTAAAACGTGGAAATCATTCTTTCAAATTCATCAGTGTAAAAAGATAAAACAAGAAAGATGGGAGTGCCATTTATATGGACAATTGATAGCCATTCTACTCTGTTCTTCTATCATGTTTCAAATGCGGCAATTACTTCTTATAAAAAAGAAACGAGAACTGAGTGAATATAAGGCCATGTATATGATTAAAGATTATTTTCTACTTCTTTTCCAAGCTATACAGAAAGACACCCAAGAGCTATCAAAGATTCTACTTCGCCTATTCAATCTCCTGCATCAAAACGGGCGAAAATCTCACAGATATGAGAAGAAAACAGTCTTTGATATTTTAGGTGTCGTTTACAATTGTACTATGTCTGATAATCAAGCGGCTTAATTCAAAAAAATAAACCCATTAGGGTTTATTTCGTATGCAAATCTTTCAATCACCTACACTGGCCCTTTAGAAAAAAGAAATAACCTCTACTATAATTGACGTTGTATAAACTTAGCTTGATGGCGATGGGGTAGCGTCACATGCCCATCAACTTAAGATTTTTAAGTATCCCCAAAATGAAATTTCTACATGAATATCTATAATTTCAACTCTTTTTCATTTGATTTGAAAATAAGCTTTCTATTTTTAAAAACCAACGATACCATCTCAAATTATAAGAATAAAATCCAATTATTTGTTTATTAGGAAAATAGATTGAAAATAATACGGTAGACTAAAAAATAAAATATTATTTATGATAATCATTCTTTTATAAAATTTAAACCGGAAATAGCCCTACTCATTTTGATTGCACATTTTCAAAATGGAGGGGCTTTTTTTACTATAAAATCAATATCTGCAGCATATTTTTGTTGCGAAAATTCTCATTCTTATTTTGATAGCGATATGGGTACATATACATGCCCATCAACCTTTTATTATGAAGTGGCCCTTGAATATATTGTTTTTTATTGATAGACATAAAAATGATTTATTTGCCGTATTGATAATTCATAGACATTATCATAAAATGTTTGTGTATATGTAAACTAAATTTATTTTCGTTTAGTTTTATTGAAGTAAATAGGAAATGGTAATAACAATGAAATAATGGATGTATCACCTGCAAAAAGAATGAAACCAATACGGAGAAGATGATTGCGTTAAAAAATTCGAAAAATAAGCGTTGTTAGCTCTTGAAGAAAAATGGCTAGAAAAGTTACAAGCATATGGAAAATAGGGTTATACAAAAGTCCTAAAGGGGGACGGAATTATGGAGCAAAGAAAGTATTCAGTAACACCTCAAGATCGAATGAATTATGTATTAGGTCTTTATTCTGCAGATCAACAAATTAATGCAGTTCTTTATTTTCCTGTAGGTATATCAAAGGAAATACTTGAAGAAACAGTAAGGATAACGTTACAATTGCAGCCAGTTTTGAACAGCCGGTTTGTAGAAAATGATATTCCTTACTGGGAGGAACATTCATCTGACACTAACTCATCTATTTGCTTTTTTGCAGAAGGAAATAATCAAGAACTTGAAATAATGGCAATAGATTTTATTAAGGAACCTGGTGATCGTATTCAGGGGCCTATGGTTCAAACGAAGTTATTACGGGGCACTACAACAGATATGTTAGTTGTGAAATTATCTCATCTATGTTCAGATGGTACAGGAGTCAAGGAATATATTAAATTGCTTGGAACAATATATACTCACCTTTCATTGGGGCGATCTAAGAAGCAAATTATAAAGGAATTTGGTGAGGGAAATGAGAGTTGTCGAGATCAATCACATGTATTCAAATATGCTGGAGTAACGGACATAAAAAGAGCGTATCGTCCTAATCAAGAACACCAGGCATCGTTATGGTCTTTTCCATCTCAACCTAACAAAAATAAATTCCCACAAATGTCCGTACGGCGGTTGAGCCATGATCAAACTCTACGTTTAACCCAATGGACAAAAGCGCAACAGGCTACCTTGAATGATGTAATCATGACTGCATACTTCCGAGCTTTATCACATTTCACTGTGTATGCAGAACCTCGCATCGCAGAAAAAATGATCGGTTTGACAATTGATTTACGTCGATACCTGCCTAATTCTACAACTGGTGCTATTTGCAACCTATCCGGTATGGAAATGCCAGTGATTAAAATGGAAGACGATGAAACATTTAATCAGACTCTTGTTCGAGTTAAACAATCAATGGATAAAATAAAGTCTCAAAATCCAGGTCTTTCTTCAGCAGCAGGAATGGAGCTACTGGCAGAAATGAAGCTATCTACAGTGAAGGAAATGTTTAATCAGCAATATGAACAGGCTATACAGATGGGAATGGCGTTGCCATTACTGACAAATTTGGGAGTGATCGCTGATGAATCTATTCAGTTTGGTGAAATTCAAGCTGAGGACGGGTATATGACATCACCTATTATGTATGCACCATTCTTTTCAATGGGAGCAAGCTCTTTTAATGGAAGACTTACATTTACGATTGGTTATCATACGCCGGATACATCAAAAGAAAAGGTAGAAAAATTTTTAGATAGTGTTGTTAATCAACTATCACAAATAAAATAAAAGAGAATATAGAGCAAAAATTCCTAGCAGAATTTTATTTTAAGGGCTCGTATCATGTACGACTAATCTCTGGGGGGTTCTCTAATCGCACTTGCCTTTATGCTTTATATGTATGGGAAATCGTAGTGAGAAACAATTTGCATTGTGAAAAAACAAGATATGTCGGTATAAAAACAATAAAAAAGAGCTGATTTAAATTACACATTGAATCAGCTCTTTTTTGCTAGTTTGATGGCCCTTACAACAAAAAATGTACATGTTTTTGTTGTAGATCTTTCTGCAGCTTACTAGCTATATGGATAGTTCATCATAAAAAGTAGGTTGTATTCGGTTAGGGGAAAGCGGATTTTAAATTTTTTTGAAAATAAAGTTGACATTCACAACTACTTAGTCATACAATGTAGATGTAATAAGTGATACTGAATAGTTCGGATTCACAAAAACTACTCAGTCAAAAATTCGCCTTAGTACTCTGTAATACTGAATATAAGTCAGACAGAATAGGGGGTAAAGGAGGATCAGGACATGGAAAATTTAACTGAAATGCTGAAAGGTTCACTGGAAGGGTGTGTACTGGAAATCATTAGTCGCCGTGAAACGTATGGCTATGAGATTACCCGCCACCTGAATGATCTTGGGTTTACCGAAGTTGTGGAAGGTACGGTGTATACTATCCTCGTACGATTAGAGAAGAAAAAGCTTGTGAATATTGAAAAGAAACCATCAGATATGGGACCGCCTCGTAAGTTTTATTCATTAAATGAAGAAGGCCGCCAAGAGCTTGAATTGTTTTGGGAAAAATGGGATTTTGTATCATCAAAAATTAACGTCTTGAAGTCAAAATAGGTTCATAAGATAAAACGTTCCGGCCGATATTTTGAGAATTTCTTGTTCGGTTTTATAAAAAAGGAGGAAAATAAGATGTTAGAAATGTTTAAAAAATTAATTGGTGATAAAAAAGAGTACAAAATGATGATGGCACGAGTTGAGGCTCTGCCAGAGGACTACCAGTTTGTATTTAAGAAAATTCAAAACTACATGTGGAATTTCTCAGCGGGTAACGGGATGGATATGTTACACATACAGTATGAATTAATCGATTTGTTTGAAGCTGGTGCAGCGGAAGGAAGACAAGTGCTTGACATTACTGGGGATGACGTGGCTTCCTTTGCTGACGAACTAGTGGCAAATGCTAAAACTTACGTCTCCAAGTATCGTGAAGATTTGAATGAAAGTATTATGAAGAAATTGAGAAAAAAATAAATGCAATAAGTAGTACCGACTGATTAGCTGGTTACACATATGAATTGCCATCATAGCTATTCAGTTATATTTTTAACTCGGTACTAAGTAATACAGAATATCAGTGATACTAAATAGATAGAGGTAAATAAATAGTCGTCGCAAAACATTTTTATCCCGCATTAACGGGCAGTAAGACCCCCACCTCAAAATTCAGCGTAAGCAAAGAAGTTAGGTGGGGGATCAACTGCCCGTAAAAGCCCGATTGATTCAACTAATAATCAGTGGGGGATGAACAAAACCCCCACTGATTAAAATTTCACTTTATAGGGAGGAAAAAAGTATGAGTAATGCAGCGATTTCTGTAAAAGGCTTGAAAAAATCCTTTAAAGACAAGGAAGTTTTAAAAGGGGTAGATTTTGAGGTGCAGCGTGGAGAAATTTTCGCGCTGCTAGGATCAAATGGAGCTGGAAAGACGACAACGGTTAACATCCTTTCGACGCTAATGAAGCAAGATAGCGGTGAAGTATGTATTTGCGGATTTGATGTACAGCGTCAACCAGATCATGTTCGTCAAAGTATCAGCTTGACAGGGCAGTTCGCAGCTTTAGACGGTATGCTGACAGGGAGGGAAAACTTGATAATGATCGCCAAGTTACGTGGTGTTTCCAATCCCGCTCAAGTTGCTGACAATCTACTTGCAAGATTTAGCCTGACTGATGCGGCAAACCAAAGGGCAGATCAGTATTCAGGCGGAATGAAGCGCCGGCTTGATATCGCGATGAGTTTGATTGGGGCGCCAGCAGTTATTTTTCTTGACGAACCAACGACTGGACTTGATCCTGAAGCGCGAATCGAAGTGTGGGATACAGTTAAGGAGCTTGCCGGTAGCGGTACAACTATTTTGCTTACGACTCAGTACTTGGAGGAAGCAGAACAACTGGCAGACCGTATCGCTATTTTGCATGGCGGAAAAATTATTACGACAGGTACTCTTGCTGAACTAAAAGAGATGTTCCCGCCAGCAAAAGTGGAGTATATCGAAAAGCAACCGACATTGGAAGAAATCTTCCTTGCGATTATCGGTAAAAAGGAGGAGATGTAAATGAAAAGTAAAACTGGTGTATTACTAGGTCGTTTAATGCGTAACATTATGCGCAGTCCGGATACAATTATTACAGTAGCGATTACACCGATTATGATGATGCTATTATTTGTTTACGTGTTTGGCGGCGCAATAAAAACTGGAACGGAAAACTACGTTAATTATTTATTGCCGGGAATTTTGCTAATGGCTATCGCATCCGGTGTAGCTTACACTTCTGTGCGACTATTTTCGGATGTAAAGAGTGGGCTGATGGCACGTTTTATTACGATGCCTATTAAGCGCTCATCGATATTGTGGGCTCACGTTTTAACCTCTCTAGTTGCTAATGTACTTACTATCGTGGTGGTTATTCTTGTTGCACTCTTAATGGGTTTCCGTTCTAGTGCTAATATTCTAGATTGGCTCGCGGTAGCTGGAATACTTGGGATGTTTACGCTGGCGCTAACATGGCTAGCTATCATTCCAGGATTGAAAGCGAAGTCTATGGAAGGGGCGACTGCTTACTCGTACCCGCTAGTTTTTCTTCCATTTATTAGCTCGGCCTTTGTGCCTACCGAAACGATGCCAAAAATTGTTCGTGCGTTTGCAGAGAATCAGCCTGTAACTTCAATCGTGAATGCGATTCGTGCTCTTTTATATGAAGGAACTGTTGGAAACGATATTTGGGTTGCACTCGCTTGGTGCGTAGGTATAATGATTATTTCTTACTTTTTCGCTAGTAAAGCATTTAAACGTCAGTTAGGGTAAGAAACGAGATAAACGAAACCTTCAGGAATAATAAATAATAAAAGCACGGGAGATTTTCCGTGCTTTTATTATTTATTATGCTCTCATTGTAGTAAATGAAATGGTATTTAAAAATAGGATAATTGTCCAGTGATAAAGTTTAATATTTGAGGCTCACTGCTTATGGAATGTATAAGCACACTCGTTTTTTTAAATCTGCTAATACTTCATCGGGTATTTCTTTGATTTTAATATCCTTCCCTAGAAAAAGCAACCAATTTATTATTTCCGTCACTTCATCGGGATTGTTAATATTGATAAAAGTTTTTAAAATGGCTGTGGATTGGTAAGGATTAGTATAAGATATTGAAATTTTTAAAGGATGGTATTTTTTGAACTGGGCAATTGCTTTTGGTCCAAGTTCAAGTACCAAGTTGATTATTTCGTCCTTCTTACTTAGTTTTTCTAAAATCTTTTTCTTATTTAGCCTTTTTTTCGTCGTGTATGGTTCGATATTAATGAGATCATCGACAGGAAACATTATCTTCTTTTCTTTTTTTAAGTCAAACCCTTCAATGATCCAATGGCTTTTTTCTTGATAAAGGTGCAATAGATAAATTGGATAAGACTTGATTTCTTCATCTTCTTTCATAGTAATCAATAAATGGTTATCCAAAAGAAGGATTTGAATGAGTTTTTCTAACATAGGATGGGGGAGATCAGAAAGCTCAAGGAGATCGGGATTATGAGGGTTAGTCCCTTGGAAAAGCAAGAGTTGATTTAAAAGAACGAGATCATCTTGCTGGGTTTCTGAGATGAGTCCTAGTAGTTTTTCGGCTAAAGATTGACGACTCTTTAGGTAGGGAAGTTGTTGATTCCTCGTAGCCATAAAGGCAATAAAAAGAGCTTTCACTTCATTATCAGTAAAGCGAACAACGGGCAGGATAGAGTTGTGCATAACAAAATATCCCCCGGTCCTCCCAACTTCAGCGACAAGTGGCATTCCCATAGCTTCAATTTCTCTAATGTCTCTAATAGCTGTCGACCGTGATATGTTAAATTCTTGTATAATTTCAGAAATTGTAAAGTGAGAGCGGTTGTTGATATACCGCATAATTGTATTAATCCGTTCAACTTTTTTCATTTTGGTCTCCTAAACAGTATCATTTTTTGACATGGTTTAAAGGTATTATAAACGTATCAGATGAAAAGATAAATCGTTTGATTAATAAAAAAAGAGGCAGGTTTTGAATATGAAAAATTATACTATAGAAGAAAAAGATAGCTTTATTGTGTTAGGTATTGGAACTGAAATTAAGAGTGAATACACAGACTTTGCTGGAATAAATAAAGAAAAGGAAGACTTTTGGTCGGCTGTTAAAGAAGATGGAAGGCTGGACACTTTAAAAGCTTTAGCTACAAATGAATACATTTTTTCCGTGAGCGAAGCGGTGAATAACAAAATGATGTATTATGCGGGTGTCATGACAGAAGCACAAATAGAAGAAGAATCTAGAGTGATTCAGTTTCCGAGGGGAGAATACTTAGTAGTGAAAGGGGAAGACAAAACGGCTGAAGAGCTAAGTAATAAGCTTACTGGCATCGCCTTCGGTCAAGCTTTACCAGAAGCAAAGGATTTTGCCTATGTTGGTGGACCGAATACAACGGTTGAGATGGGGCAGAGAAATGGCTTAGTATTTGGTGAAATGTGGATTCCTGTTGTTAGGAAGTAAAGTGATAAAAGGTGCGAATATGGAAATTAGAGGCTAACGATCTTGTATTGTTGGCCTTTTTGAAATGAATATAATATTCATATACTGCTACACAGTATGTTCTGATAAAATGGAATAAAAGGGAATTTCTGTAAGGCGGTGGCGGATTGAATAAAAAAAGATTATTTGAGCTATTCATAGTAACGTTTGTTTTTCTATTCCTTCATGTAAGTACATTTACTAATGAAAAATTTAACGATAAATTGGGATCCTTTACTTTCATTGTGCTACTTCTTATGCTTTCTATTTACACTGCATTTATAGAAAAGTATTTTGATGATATACAAAAGTGGATTCGAAATATTACATGTTGCTTTGCTTTATTCGTAGTGGTTTTAGTAGCTCTATGGATAGGTTATTTTTAGTCCTTACCTAAGAGAATGAGAAATATGTGATTACACTACATTCGATTCGATAATATTACTTAGTTGCATCGGTTTATATTAATTTTTTCTCTCCACAATCAGGATAAAATGTACAATAGGAAATTTTATGTAAGATAAAGAAGGAAGGTTTATGGTGAGCCTGAGTACTTTGCTAGCTTTTGCGCTTGTTTCACTTAGTATGGTGAGCCTATTTTGATTTATCTTATTTCTCATTCCATTACGTAGGGGCGTATGGCAGGATTTATTTTTTTTATTGAGCATCATGCTTGGATTTGTAATTCATATAAATGAAGCAACTTTAGTATTCACTCAAAAATCCATTGTCTATGAAACAACTAGATTTGTAAACGGCTTTAATAGAAAGATGTCTATTGTATTTTTTGCGGCAAGATTAAATAGCTTTTTTGTTACTTTACAATAAAGTATACTTAATATCAGTAATTCATGTAATTAGGGGTGGTTTCTATATTTAGAGAAAATACAAAAAGGATACTTCTGTCATTAGTAACAAATCCAATACTAATAATTGTATATGGGATTTTTTGTTATGATTTGGCCTTATACTGTAAGTACGGAAGAATGAATTATAATATTTACATTTTGTTATTATGTATAGTACTTTTTATATCCATAACTACATTTACTACAATGCGGGTGATAAAAAATAGAGAATATGAATCTAAAAAATTAACAAATTCAATAGCATGGAGATCCATTTCTATTATCATTATTGTTACAATTACATCATTTTATGGGATGCAGATTTATAAAAGTGCAATAAATTACAATGGTAAATTGGCATGGTTTATAGAAAAGTTAAAACATGAAAGGTCAGTTAAACTTAAACATAATAATATATATAAGTCTGGAGTAGAAGGTATTTTTGAAGATATAAATAAAAAATATCCTTTGCCAAAGAAATTGTATATGGCAACTGATTTTGATCTTACATTTCATTCAGATGGAACAATCACAGCGTTTGATACATTTGTTTATGGGAAAAATGATGATGGGAAAGAAGAAACTTATTTAATCTCTTATAATAAGAAGAAGTCAGAAGATATTACTATAATACGAGACGGATACGCAAAGCCTGATTATAATGATGATAAATTAGTAGAACCTTTAATTGAAACGGTTAAGGCGATTCCAGTTAAGCAAACGGTTAGAAAATGGAATGAAAGTAAGTATGGGTTGATTTATTATGGAAAAAGAAATTGGGGATCCAATACAGAGGGAATTATTAATATTACTGAGGATGGTAAGGGGCAGAGTCTTAAAAAAGCAGCTTCTGATATCATTGGATATACTGTATCTATATTTGTCCCTGGAAAAGAGCAAGAGCTAGTCCCTGCTAGATATAATTTAATAAGTGACGCAAGTTGGAGTAAATCAAAGACGCCTCCAAAAGAAGATATGCTTAAAGAGAAGAAACAACAAGATTTAAAGAATGAAAAAGAACAGTTTTTCCTATCGAAAGAAGTTGGTTATAAACTAAATATGACAGATAAAGCATTAGGGAGCGCCTTTTATTCATTAAGCAAGACTAGTGATGAAGGGAAAACATGGGAGGTTATCAATCCAGACCCATTTAATGGGGGGATTGGTAGTGTATCAGGAATCACTTTTATAAATGATAAACTTGGGTTTTTAGGAGCAATTAGGCCTTCTGGTAATGAAGGAGAGTTATATCGCACAGATGATGGGGGAGTATCTTTCAAAAAGGTAGAATATCCGCCGCATGAAGTGAAATTAGATCATACACAGTCCACAATAAGTCCTTTTGATTCACCTAGTATGCCATATGAGAAAGATGGGGTTTTTAATATGTTAGTTGGACAAGGGGCAGATGGAGACTACAATGGCGATAGTAGTGCACTTTATCAATCAAAAGATAACGGAGAGACATGGGAATTTGTAGAAGAAGTGAAAAAGAAATAATTAGAATTTTTTTGAAAAATAAGGTAACTACTCAGCTATACATTTTATTTAGAAGTTTGGTAAGGGGTATAATTCCAGCCATGAAGATAAAAATGGACCTATACCTCGCTGCCTTTCTTTGTTTTATTTCTTATGCTTACTATCAACGCTATATTTATAGAAAGGTATTTTGGTGATATACAAAAATGGATTCGAAATATCACATGTTGTTTTGCTTTATTTGTAGTGGTTTTAGTAGCTCTATGGATAGGGTACTCTTAGATCCTTACTTAAGAGAATGAGAAGTATGTGATTACAATACATTCGATTCGATAATATTACTTAGCTGCATCGATTTATATTAATCTTTTCTCTCCTCAATCATGATAAAATGTACAATAGGAAATTTTATGTAACATAAAGGGGGAAGGTTTATGGTCAGCTTGAGTACCTTGGTAGCTTTTGCAATTGTTTCGCTTAGCATGGTCTGTTCACCTGGGCCTAATATGATTTACCTCATTTCCCGTTCCATTACGCAGGGACGTATGGCGGGATTTATTTCTTTATTGGGCATCATGCTCGGATTTGTAATCTATATAATCGCAACTATGTTTGGACTTACAGTTCTATTCGTTGCTGTTCCCGCTGTATATGAAGCAGTAAAGTGGGCAGGTGCTGCTTACTTGCTCTGGCTCGCCTGGAATTCAATAAAACCTGGTGCTACATCTATTATGAAACCTCGTACGATTTCTAATGAGCCACCAAGGAAATTATTTCTGATGGGACTCATGACGAATCTTCTGAATCCAAAGATTGCTATTTTGTATGTATCACTTCTACCTCAATTTGAAGATCCAGAGAAGGGATCGTTGCTTTTTCAAGGTGCAGTTTTGGGCCTTACACAAATCACTGTTAGCTTTATAGTTAACCTCCTAATTGTATGTACAGCAAGTAAAATTGCAAAATGGTTTGGCACACGCCCGACGTGGCTACGAGTACAGCGTTGGCTTATGGCAAGTGTTTTAACGGGGCTTGCTATACGCCTTGCTTTTGAACGTCGACAGTAAGAGCCTCTTTACCGTCAGTTTCTATAATATAACCTAATAAATATTAATATAAGTTATGTATAGCAGATATTTACCTTATAAAATAAGGGGGGAATATTATGACTGAGACAAACGAATTTTCAGGAGTCAATTTGAAAAAAGATGTGAAGTTTTCCATTATAATTCCTGCGCATAATGAAGAAAAGTACATTAGAAAATGTTTAGATTCAATTGCAAAGGCATCAGAGGCATATAAAGAGCAAACGGAAGTTATAGTTGTTTTAAATCGTTGTACAGATAAAACAGAGGAAATAGCAAAATCTTATAATTGTATTACATTGAAAAATAACGATAAAAACTTATCTAAAATTCGAAATGCAGGGGCTAAAATAGCTAGTGGAGAAATAATCGTTACTATAGACGCTGATACCATAATGACAGAGTCTATGTTGTCTAATGTAGATAAATATTTAGCTTCAGGTACATACATTGGTGGTGGGGTGAATGGGAAGTTTGAAAGAATATCTTTAGGAATATTTCTCTCCGCAATGTTAATCATAATCCCTTTACTTTTTAAGTACGGAGCTATATCTGTAGGGATTTTTTGGTGCTATAGAAAAGACTTTATGGCAATCAACGGATTTAATGAAAACATGCTTATGGCAGAAGATGCAGATTTCGCTAAACGTTTAAAAGAATGGGGAAAGAAAAATAATAAGAAATTCGGTACTATTAAAAATGGAATGATAACTTCATGCAGAAGATTTGATACATATGGAGACTGGACTTTACTTAAAAATCCAAAAGTAATTTTAGCTTATCTAAAAGGAAATGATAGAAAATACGCAGATAAGACATATTATGATAACCAAGAAAGATAAAAATGGAGAAAATCGGCAGAGGATAGCTAGTACTTTTTTAGATATAATGAGAATCCAACTTAATTTAATAGATATTATAAGAAAACCATCAATTTGATTATCCTTTTTCAAATTGATGGTTTTTATTTTTGAAATAAATATATATTTTTTTATAAAAATATTTTTTGACCCCCATAAAACTATGTATTCCTCCGAATATGTATAGTGAAGAAAATAAATAGAAGAAAAATGACTAGGAAAGAATATAGAAGCATTAATAAAATTACTAGATTAAGTGGGTATCCAAAATAAAAGGATGAAATTACCAATGATATAGAGAAGAGTTATTCAAGGATTGCAGATAAAATAGAAAAAGAATAAGCAAAACGAACGGTAGAAAATAAGAAAGTAGATAAAAATATAAACTTAACTTTAGTGCCGAGAGAAAAGGAAAATCATTAAGAAAACGTTGGGAAAAGTTAGACTCGAAAAATATAACTAACAGCAAGAAGACAAGCCCGAAGAAAAGTACCAAGAAAATCTGGTTAAATGGTCACTTGTGTAGTGGCCATTTTGCTATTTGAAGGAGGCTGGGAGATTACAAGTGTTGAGTTTAGTAATGAAGATCTTAAGAAAACCGAAAATAGAAGATATCGTATGTAACATACAAAACAACGAAGAAGATAAAGAAGCATTTATCGTACAGTATCAGCCTTTTATTAGAAAATCAATCTCATCTGTCTGCCGCCGATATATTACAGAACAGGATGATGAATATAGCATTGGATTGTTTGCGTTTAACGAAGCAATTGAACAGTATTCATATACAAAAGGAAAATCCTTTTTAGCGTTTGCTGATCTTCTTATAAAAAGAGATGTAATTGACTATATACGTAAGGAGTCTAAACATAACTTTGTCTTTTTAAAAGAAGATGAGCAAGAGGAAATGTTAGAAATGCAAGTGTCGCTTACGGAGTATATGAAAGAGATGGAAAATAGTAACCGTAAGGAGGAAATTCTTCATTTTCAAAGTGTGCTAGCTGAGTTTAAAATCACATTCTCAGAGCTTGCTAAAGAATCTCCTAAGCATCGTGATACGCGTGAGCACTTAATAGAAATCGTGAAAATTATTATAAAAGAAGAGGAAATGATGGAAGAGCTGTTCCGAAAGAAAAAGTTACCGCTTAAACATATTGAACCGCGTGTTAGGGTGAGTCGTAAAACGTTGGAACGACATAGAAAATACATTATTGCAATGTGTATTATTTTTGCAAACAACTATACATATATTCTGGATTACATAAGAGGGGAAAAGCATGATGAATAAAGGAATTGTGATGGATATAAAAAAGCATAGCGTAGTTGTTTTAACACCAAATGGAGAGTTTATTACGTGTAAAAGAAAAGGGGATTCTTGCATAATCGGGGAGGAAATCTCATTTGATGAGCAAGAACAAAAAGCATCGCATTTTTCGATCCCTTCCTTTTTAAAACCTGCATCAATACTTGTTGCTTGTTTTCTATTTGCAGTGCTGTTTTTCTACAACCAACCAGAAGAAAAAGTATTTGCTTACGTCTCAGTTGATATAAATCCAAGTTTAGAGGTGAGCGTAACGAAGGATTTCCGTGTTATAGATTTGCAGGCTTGTAATGATGATGGAAGGCGTATTTTAAAAGAATTGAAGCAATGGGAAAATAAACAATTGCAAGAAGTAGTACGTACTATTATACAGCAAAGCCAAGAGGATAAGTATTTAACGAATGATAAGCAAGTTATGCTAACAGCTGTTGCAAAGGACAAGGTGCTAGAACCACAGTTAGAAAAGGCAATGAAAGAATTGAAGAAAGAATATGAGTTAAAACATATTACAGTTGAATATCAAAGTAGTACGATGCAAGTACGAGAGAATGCTAGAAAAGCTGGAATTGGCACAGGTGTCTATATAAAGCAAGAGAATGAGAAAAACAAATCGCTTACTCCTCCTGCCACGCCGCCTAATCCGGTGGAAAATGAAGAAGAGGTGCAATCACAGCCGGAGTCATCTCCTGATGCATCAATGGATTTATCTCCTGTAGACGAAAAAAAATATGAAAAGCAAGAGCAGAAAGAACAAAAGAAAACAGAGGAACAGCCATCGAAGCAAATAAAAGAAAACAATGGAAGAGGATCACA
>NZ_JAKUDW010000065.1:0-30200 GCF_022662595.1 Bacillus cereus group sp. BfR-BA-01524
TGATTTGGATACAAATCATTAATCGCTTTAAAAGGGCTATTTTCATACCTATGTTTGAGTAATCCTCGTAGCCTATACTTTACAAGTAATTTTGTGTTCCACTTTTTTCTTATGTCTTCCTTATTCCATTTTAAAATACTGTTAAGCAAATATGTTAATACCCTCCGCGCCATTTTATTATCTATATCTTCTTTCCATGTATTTGGAGGAAATCTAATTCTTTTTCCATCTAATATTTCCTGATAAATATCTTCTATAGAAATTTCTTTTTTTAACAATATATAAATCCTCCTACAGTTTGTATTAATATTTATACACTATCATCATCATCTTCAATCAATATATCTATATTAAAAAATATAATTAAAATACCCATTAAAATCAATAATAAAATTATTTTTTGAAAAATTTCTAATAATTAACCAAGTAAATATTTATTTTAATTTTCTAATTATTGGTTTATACTAAGTTAGTATTATTATATTTATATATAAGGAGTGCATTCGTATGGAGAAGATTAGTAAAAGCGATATTATTCGTACTGTTCCGCAAAGCGGTTTTTTCGGACACCCTAAGGGGCTGTTTACCCTATTCTTTACAGAGTTTTGGGAGCGATTCTCTTACTATGGGATGAGAGCAATATTACTTTACTATATGTATTATTCAATCTCACAAGGTGGTTTAGGGATGGATCATGCGACCGCAGCGTCAATTATGGCCATCTATGGATCTCTCGTTTACATGTCTGGCATTATTGGTGGCTGGATTGCAGATCGTCTACTAGGTTCAAGTAGAACAATTTTTTGGGGTGGAGTTTTAATCATGATAGGTCACCTGATTTTAGCTCTACCAGGAACTATAAGTACTTTATTCATATCTATGGTGTTTTTAGTACTTGGTACAGGTTTATTAAAACCTAATGTATCTAGCATTGTTGGTGATTTATATAGTGAAAAAGATACTCGACGTGACTCAGGTTTCAGTATTTTCTATATGGGTATTAATTTAGGTGCGCTTTTATCTCCTTTTGTTATAGGAACACTTGGTCAAAAGTATAACTTCCACCTAGGTTTTGGTGTCGCTGCAATTGGTATGCTATTAGGCTTAATTATTTTCGTTCTTACAAAAAAGAAAAATCTTGGTTTAGCAGGAACACGTGTACCAAATCCTTTAACAGACATCGAAAGAAAAAAAGTTATTATACAGTTTAGTATTGGTACAATAGCTATAGTACTATTTTGTATTTTAACGATACCAACAGGTATTTTAACTATTAATCGATTCACTTTATTAGTAAGTATCTTAGGTATTCTCATTCCAACTGGTTACTTTATTTTTATGTATCGTAGTCCGAAAACTACAAAAATTGAAAAGTCTCGTTTAATTGCTTACATACCATTATTTATCGCTGCTACAATGTTTTGGGCCATTCAAGAACAAGGAGCTATCATTTTAGCTTCATATGCTGATCAGCGTACTCAATTAAAGTTGGCCGGTTTTGAACTTCAATCTTCATGGTTTCAATCATTAAACCCTATTTATATTGTTTTGTTAGCACCAGTATTTGCTTGGTTATGGGTAAAGCTCAATTCACGTCAACCAAGTACGGCTAATAAATTTGCTATTGGTTTATTATTTGCTGGTTTATCCTTCTTAGTTATGATTATCCCTGCATACATACATGGTACAGAATCCCTTGTAAGCCCTATGTGGTTAGCGATTAGCTTCCTGTTAGTAGTAATCGGGGAACTTTGTTTATCGCCTGTAGGTTTATCAATTACAACCAAATTAGCACCTGCTGCCTTCTCAGCTCAAACAATGAGCCTGTGGTTCTTAACTAGTGCAGCTGCACAAGCTATAAATGCTCAAATAGTTCGATTATATACTCCTGAAACAGAAATTATTTATTTCGGTGTAATTGGGGGCCTTTCAATCATTTTAAGTGTAATTTTATATTTTATGGCCCCAAAGATTCAAGTTTTAATGAAAGGCATAAAATAAAAAAACTGTGCTAAAAACTTGTTATAATGCAAGTTTTTATGCACAGTTTTTTCGAATGACAATTTAGTTATTTATATATTTTTTGTATGCTAGTTCATCATCATATTGATTATGTAAATAGCTTCTCTAATAACTTTGAACGTCCTCTACTGTATATTCTATCCTTTTATTTACTTTTGAGAGAGAAAAATTAACCGAGAATTCACATTGAACTACCCCCACTTTGACTTCTAAACGAAGTGAAAGTGGGGGTAGTTCAATGTGTTTTAATATGATGTACTGCATATTTTATAACTTCAATTTTTATACATTCGATAATTTATTTATAAAATTATTAAGGATTAATAGAGGTGATTTAGATGAGCAGATTTCGAAAGAGGAATATTAAATCTCTAGAAACTTTTTGGGGATGCTTAGCATTCGGTGTACTAATGTTTGTTATCTTCTTAATTATGGATTTAAAAGATACACCTTTAAGTACATTAAGCTGGAGAGACTGGTTAGGTTCTGCAGTAGGCGCAACCATTTTATCTATTGGTATGTTTACTCTAAATAAATTGAATTTAAAATAAATATTACGTTAACACTGTATGTAGGCTATATATCGAAACTTATTTAAATGTGTTTTTCTCTGTATCTCCTTGTATTGAGTAGTTAGTTTTTGCTAGCTGCTCTTTTATATGTAATCACGTAAAAATATTTTCATATAAGCCATTCATTTCAACAAACTTCTTTATTTATCAAATAACGACTGTCTATTTATTTATAAAACCTCCCTTTATCTAAAAAGCTGCAAAAATTTCTATTCAGCATTTGTACTACTTTTAAGCAATTTAAAATATCCCAAAGTAATCCTCATTAAAATGCAGAGTTCTACTTATTTTTATGTTTTATATAAATAATCTGATTTATTAACACATCTATATCTTGACTTAAATCTAGCACCTGCTGATGTCTAATGTCTAAATCCATATTTATCTACAAGTTTAATTAATTCTACTTTCTTGTCTTCAATTAGTTTTTGTAAGTTTCTCATCTCCATATCTATTAGAACTCCTTTTTTACGATTTAGCAGTTAAATTATAGTATAGATATAAAAATAAAGAAACTGGAACTTTTGGAAATCGAAAGAAATTCAGACGTGTCTAAAATATAATAAAATTATATATATGCATAAATGCATTTAAATTCTTCCATGATAATGTTATAATAGAATTAACCAAGAAGTATCCAACAAATTATGATTAATCACTACACTTTCTTTCAGAATAAGTCAACATATAAAAAGACACTATGCATACTATAGTGTCTTTTTATATGTTCTAATATTAATTGAAAGCCTCCCACCTACTCACTGGACTGTGCCCCTTCACACTCCTTGAGAAAGAAGTCTTCTTAGCTAAAATGATAAAAAACACTAACAATCTTATTATTTATTTCCGAAATATTATGTTAACAAAGAAGGTAAAGGGTTTGTTGTTTCCATTCCTAAAAATCCTAATTTTTAAATAAAAAAAGAAAAACACTCCCGAGAGTGCTTTTCTTTTTAATAAATATCATCTATACTATTTTTACTAGGAGTTGATTTTAGAATATGATCTCCTAGGCTTAGATAATACTTTTTATTTAATAAACCGCAAAATTGGCTGATTTTGTGGTTTATTTTTATGGGCGATAAAATTTAACATGTCCACCATCACGATCGAACCAACCTCTAAATGCCCAGTTAATCCATCCACCATCACCTTTATTCGTGAATTCCCCATCCTCAAATACCCAAATTCCAAAAGTGATTCCATCATATACTGTTGTTCCAAAGAATTTAACACCGTTAAAACGATCCTCATAGTTTTGGTTTAAGTTAAAAACCATAACATTATAACGTTGACCTGCAGAATAAAATGTTGATTCCATTACGCCTTTTACAAATCCTGAACGATTAGTTTGACTATTAATAGCATTCCTAATCAAATTAGCGATACCTAATACATCTATGCTTACATCTAAATTCGCACTAGCTTTCGCTGCATTTGGTAACTTAGACTCTACAAAATTAGTAGGTAATTCAGTAGATAAGTTAGTAGGAATATTAGTTTTAGCAGGAGAGACCTCAGCTGCACTTGCATCTGTTGGTGCGAAAGCTCCCAATCCTCCTAAACCAATAGTTCCAGCTAAAGCAAGGTTCACTAACTTTTTCATTTTTTTCATAAAAAAACCTCCTTTAAATTTTTATAAGGTATTCACCCTTACACCTCAAAGTATATATTTCTTATACAGAAGAGGCAAACGATTTTATCGAAAAGTTTTTAAAGTTTTAATAGTCAAAAAGTTAATAAATATGCAAACAAAACCATTGTAAATGCATATAAGGGATAAAATCCAAAATATATATACATTTACAGGAATAAAAAACCATTAACTGAATTTTTTGTAAATAAATGAAAAAACTTTTGTTTTAGTGTCTTAGATTCTTGTGCAAGAAATACTTGTATTGTGTAGAACGAGGTAGAGCCGCATCGCTATTAAGCTAAAATATTATAGTATCCACAGAAAAAATCAATTTTCCAGACAAATAAGAGTTATATAATATTGTAAATAAAAACATATCATCAACTCTAATAGAATAGAGCTTTTAATTTATGGTAACTCAACCTACTATATAGTATCATAGAGCTATTTGCTTCTAATATTACTCCAGTTCTTATAGGGAAAAATATAAATCCCTGATAGAATACATAATAATTCCATATAAAGTGCTGCAATAAATTCGATAGAAATGTGACTAGCATTATTATATTATTTAAAATTACACTCTCTTTATTATTTCATAAATTTTTGGGTTTGATATAGATTCATTACGTGAGAAAGTATACTAATTATATACCTTCTTACGTAATTCATTCTCAAGTGTTCTTTAAATCAGAATTTAACGAACACTTGAGAGGTGTAGGTTAACCTCCCCCTTTTATCTTGTTGTACAGGGACAAGAATCTCTAAACTATTTAGATAAGAAAGTCTAAACTTTCACTTTGACGTATTTGTTGAAGCAAGAAACTATAAACTAATATTTATTAGTTTACTTTGGAACTTTTTATAAAAATTTGTATAAAATAGAGTGAAATTAGAGATATATTAAGATGAAAATGGTATTTTTTCAAACAAAAAACCTAGTTTTTACTAGGTTTTTTGTTTAACTCATTTATGTTCTACATAAGAAATCCCAAAATATGCTGTTACTCGGGGTTAAAATGAACAAACCGGTTTTCACCCTTAACGTGATGAAAACCGGCTATTTTTTATATCCAAATCCCTTAACGTTGTAAATCTACGTTTTGCTGGCGGTCCCTCTTATACAATCTTTAAAGTTACCTCAATGTTTCCTCTTGTCGCATTAGAATATGGACATACTTGATGGGCTGCTTCTACAAGTTCCTTTCCTGTTTCTTTATCTACACCTTCAAGTTCAACTTCAAGTTCAACTGCAAGTTTAAATCCGTTGCCTACATCATTTTTTAAAATGGAAACATTTGCAGATACTGCTGTTGCCGTTACACCTTTTACCCGATTTGTACGAATCACAAGGTTTAATGCCGAGTCAAAGCAAGCAGAGTAACCAGCTGCGAATAATTGTTCTGGATTTGTCCCATATCCGCCTGAACCTCCAAGTTCTTTCGGTGTTTTAAGATCTAAATCTAATACGTTGTCAGAAGAAACCACTCGTCCATGTCTGCCGCCTACCGCTGTTGCTCTTGCTGTATATAAAGCTGTCATTTTATATTCCTCGTTTCTTTTTTAGTTTTCCAAAATTAAATTGTGCACAATTTAATTTTAAACAATACATTTTAAAATGTCAATTATCATTTTTTACCGTTAGATTGGCAACACATTACTTTGACCGGTGATTATGTATGGAATCTAGAATAGCGTAACACTCAACAATTGTTCATGGATTTTCGTTTAAACTGAAATAAAAATAGAGCCTCAGGAGCGAGATCCTGAGGCTCTATTTTTAATTTAAAAAGGACAGCATAATTTTCTCTAACTCTTCTTTACTTAAATTATCTGCAAGAATTATGACTTGATAAGCGCTATTCTTTCCTTTTGCAGGAACAATCATTTTCATTACTTTATAGTTTGACTCTGTATTGAGACTTTCAATTAAATTTATTTTTGTACCCTCTAATTCATAATGTGTTATCTTTTCATTATTCTCAATGTCCTTGTTTTCTGCCTGATCATCAACGGCTGATTGATTCACATGATAACTAGAATCTTCATTTTTATATCCAGAAACAATACGGGGATTCATCTTTCCAGTAGTCATCGGTGTTTGAACATCTTCCCCAAAGAGTTGATATCCTTTTGCTACATAAGTTGGTGTCTTAATTGGAAAATCAAGATATTCCTGTGCTTCCTTTTTAGTCAAATGAAAATGCGAATATATTTTCTGTCTAAATGTTCCTTTTTCTTCACTGTTTTCCTCATATTTTTTCTGCTCTTCTGAGTCTAATTTTTCAGGACTTCCTACTAACTTTATTTTTTTACCCAAAACATGTGCTTCTGTTTCCAAAGTAATGAATCGATCAAATTCTTCTTTGGTAAACAGATTCCTCGCCACTCCAAGCTCTGTAAGTAAAGTATTATATTCTCCTTCGGAAACAAAAAATTCTGCTTCTGCCTGTTCTTTTGTACCAATCATTTTTTCTACAATTTGCTGTATAGAAATATCAGGTTGTGTTTTTAATTCTTTCATATTATTTTTCACTTCTATTTGTTGTTTCTCAGGATTAGTTGGTATATCCGCACGGGCATTTAGTAAGGATACAGATGATACAGCAATAACTGCGACAACCCCTAGCGCAGACCAACGATATGAATTTTTTTGGAATTTTTTAATCATTAGAATTCTCCTTTTTAATGCTCTTTTATTTTTACTAAAATTCGCTATACTTGGTACATGATAATAACCTGAGTAATGCTCCAAAAGACTAATAATCGTATGTCCATACGCAATTTGTTCCTCTGCATCTATACATGTAAGAGCTAGTGCATCACATGCAAGTTCTTGATCTTCTCGCATACATGAGTAGGCATACCAGAGAATAGGGTTAAACCAATTTAAAATGAGTAGGCCATGCATAAGCCAATTTATACCAACATCTCTTCGCTTAATGTGAGCTAATTCATGATGGAAAATATAGCGTAGCTGTTGTTCATCTAATATGTTCATATGTACACTTGATAACAGTAACTTAGGCCGAATAAATCCGAACACTGTTGGACTGGGAACCTTTCCAGATACTAGTAGAGGAACATCCCGTTGTACAGACATAGATTTCCTACACTCTTCAAAAATTTTGACAATCTTCTCATCTGTAATAACAGGTTGTTTTTTTATGTAAAGTAATAAACGCCTGTTCATTATAATAGTAGCAACGCTTAGAAGGATAACGCCAATAAGCCAAATGTAGATAATGATTGTATAAAATGAAACCTTCTTGTCATCCTGCTTTTCATAATTGTATGTCTGCACCTTGTTTCCCTCAGCATCTAGTTCTGAACTAGGGGTATCTATATCTTCTTTAGTGTTCGATTTTGCACCTTCTGTATATTCGAATTCCTGCATACGCCCTTTTATAAGAATACTTGTTACAGGGTTTCGGCTAGAAATGAATGCATCATCATTCTTGTAAGTAAGAACAGAATAAATACTATAGGAACTATCTGGCGACCAAGGTAAAACAAGCCTTATAATTAATATCATCCATAGCATGTATTGCCAACGTGGAGTTAATTTATTTCTAAACAAGACCTTGATACATAAGATTAGGACCACTAATATACTAGCCATGGCAGAGGTCTCTATCAACCAATCGAAAAAATGAGGTAGGTAGACATTTATAAACATTTCTATCATTATGATCTATCCTTCCTCTGATTTTCCTCAGTTTTCTCATCCAGGATACTTTTAAGCTCGTTAATGTCTTCTGAAGACAGCTTTTCTTCTTTCAAGAAATTTACCAGTAAAGGTTTAAATGCTGCACCATAGAAACGTTTAAGGAAAGATTTTGTTTCTACTTGTAAATAACTATCTTGCGAAACCAAAGGATAATAAGCGTACATTCGCCCTTTATCTTGATGGTAAGCAACTGCTTCTTTGTGAACTAATCGATTAATTAGTGTTCGAATCGTTTTGGGTTTCCAATCCATTTTCTTCTCCAACTCTTCAATTACTTCATTTGCCGTTTGTGGAGATTTTGACCACAGTACTTTCATTACTTCTAACTCAGCTTCTGAAATCTTAAGTAATTCTTTCATTGTTTTAAATTACACCTCCCTTGGATTACAGGTGTAATCCGTAACTGAATATTACACTTGTAATCTTATGTTGTCAATCATATTTAATGTTTGTAGAATTCTTTTCTATACCCATTAATATTTAGAACAAAAAAATTAACAAGTCCATCCACTATTATATTATTATCAATTCCAGAACCTTATACTGCAATTCCCTCATATAATCAGGTCATCATAATTAGTATCACACATTGAGACTTTTTGTTATTAAATTCAATTTAATTCTTATATTCTTTTTGCACTGGTACACACTTAAAAATTAACTTAAATTTATTATAATTAAGCATATATTAATACGCCAACATGATGTTAAGTTTGATTTAATAAAAATTATTTATACTTATTATATATGTAAATTTTATGAATTTTTTTTGGAATGATATCCATTGATACTTATACATATAAGTAACTACAATCGTTACACCGAATTGAATAGATGTCTATTAAAATTCAGCATCATCACAAACATATAAATATAAAAATAAAAAATCTCAATTTGGTAATACAATAGATTGGTAGAGGTGTATATTTTTATGAAGCGCAAATTAATTACAACTGGTCTCCTCGCAGGGACTATATTATCCTATTCTTCTAGTATTTTTGCGGATACTCAAAAGTTTCCTGATGTTCCAAAGTGGGCAGAGCAATCTGTTAATTATTTATTGGAAAAACAAGCTATATCAGGTTTACCAGATGGTACCTTTGGATCAAACGCTACGTTAGATCGAGCTTCCGCCGCAACAATTATAACAAAAGCTTTAGGGATAAAAATTGATACAAAAGCCAAACCTTCTTTTACAGATACCCAAGGCCACTGGTCTACTCCGTATATTGCTGCTGAAAAAAACGGGCATTATTAAAGGAGAAGGTAATGGAATCTTCAATCCATCCGGAAAAGTTGCTCGTGCTGTCATTGCTACTATGCTAGTAAATGCTTATAAACTACAGAGTACAACAAATGATAATGGCCAAAGTAAATTTGAAGATTTAAAAGGGCATTGGGGAGAAAAATATGCAAATATTTTGATTGAATTAAAAATTTCTAATGGTACTGATAACGGCTGGCAACCAAATAGATCCATAACACGCGCCGAGGCCGCTCAACTTACTGCTAAAACTGATATGATATATAGAGAGATGAATAGTGACTTAAAAGAAAAAGACTATACAAATACTAATCCTCTTCTAAATCAGCATCAAAAGCGTTCAGGTAAAGTATTTGAGAAAACAGAAGAAGGTTTAGTGGTTTCTGATGAAAACTCAAGTGTATACGCTATGGTTTCTTGCCCTGAGATCCTTAGAGATATTCAGATTGGGGATACCGTTACCATTTATGCTCCTATTTTCATAGGAGCAATTCCAGATCATCCAGATACTGCTAAATATGCAATTGTTCAAAAAGAAAATGAAGAAAACGTGCTAAAGAAACAATATAAAATGCACACTGGATATGTAATCAATAAATCAAATGATGCTATTGAAATTTCTAGTGAAAATTCGACTGTTAGTGCTATGGTTTCTCCTGAAATCTTACAAAATATAAATATTGGAGATACCATTACTATTTATGGGGCAGATTTTATGAGAAATCCATCAAATGATGAATTATCTGCTAAAGCTCCAATCGTTGAAAAGTTGGCAAAATTAATATTAGGTTTCCAATGGGAAAATGCCCATAATAATAAGTATATAGATGCTATTTCTCTAATATCTATGATTGTGTTAGTTATTTAAAATTGATATAAATTTACTTTGTCTAAAGCTAAAAACAAGAAATTTCTTACAATTAAGAGGCTTCTTGTTTTTTATAAGTGAATGGGATTTATAATTATTAAAATGGAACATTTTATCCCCTATAAATCTATTTATTTAAAATAATTTCATGGATATTTTATTATAAGCTAAGTAGTTTAAAGTTTCTTGCCCCAAGTTCAAAAAGTTTAGACTTTCATGTCACATTATTGAGACATGAAAGTACCTACAAAATTTATAATAATGGCTATTTATCAAAGATTGTTCATGAGATTTTAGTCTAGAGATATACCAAGACATGAATCTCTAAACAATTTTGACGTATTTGTTGAAGCAATAAACTAACATTTATTAGTTTACTTTGGAACTTTTTATAAAAAGTTGTATAAGATAGAGTGATGTTAAAGATATATTAAGATGAAAATAGTATTTTTTTAAACAAAAGACCTAGTTTTTTTGCTTAACTTATTTATGTTCCACATAAGAAATCTCAAAATAAAAAAATTATCAACCAAAACATATATTGGATGATCCCCCTTCATTTATAGACATATTGTTTCTATGTACACATCATGCAAAATTTATATAAATAACTTAGATTCCCAAAATAATGTAACCAACTTGTATCACGATAAACATTTTCTATCAAAAAAAGACCTGCATAAATGCAAGTCAAATATAAATTATGGACTTTCTTTATATAAAATCACTGAAAGAATTTCATATCAATTATGCGTCTGGTGATGGAAATCTTGCAGCTTCAAAATGCGTACTATTTTCTACATTAGAAATAACTCCAGCTACACTACTTTGCGCAAAAATCTCAACTATATCCCCTGCATTTAACTGAATGATTGATGAAACAGCAACAACATTAGCAAAGTTTATTGGACCAAAAAAATCATTATCTATTGCAATTGCCGGATTTCCATTAACTCGAATTTCTACCCGCGCTCTATAATTTGTGTTTAGATTATTGGGAATGAACGCAATAGTCCCAATAACAGAATAAACACCTCTTGTCTTTGGAATAAAAATTGATGTAGCTGGATTATATTCATTCGCTAAATCAAATTGTTCATTTTGGAATAAGACCTTAACAAATGTATTTGCTGGTAAATTTTGATTAACTGTGCTCACAGCTCTAAAAGCAGATGCTCTTACAAGATTATATTGGTTATCATCAGAACAACAATTTACTTTTACATTAACCCAAGGTTTTTCCTCATGCTTTTTATCACATTTTTCATAACCGTTACTGCTTCTATGACAATCGTGATATTTCTTTTTGTAATCCTTACAATGATTACAGTAGTAATAAGACATACTAAATTCCTCCTTTTAATTTATTACTACATGCTATGTAAGATAGATTAGTAAAGTTTGGACAATCTGTTACTAATTTTAATAGAATTAAAATTAGGCCTATAAAAAAAATAGGTCAGTGAAACAATATAACATGTAAAGCAGAAAAACTTCATTTGAACCTATCTATATCAACACTACAAAAGGCTAGAATTCCATTTCTGTTACTTTAAAAATAAGTTCATGTTATACCCAAATCCATAGTTATCAGCTCAATTTCACTTTTTTTCCTCTGATAAATTTTTTATATAAAGGACACACAATTAAACAAGCATAACTACATATGATATATTGTATCCTCTCTTTTTAGATTGTATAGTCGTTACAAAAGGGCACTTTTCTAAGTGCTCTTATAATTACTTACCAAATAGTGTTTTGTTTAAAATAATGGCTACAGCACAATTGGACACATTCCCCAATTTATTTACCCCTAAATCCATGTTAAAATCCCTTTTGAGTACGACATAACTCCCCTCCCAGTAAAGCACTGTAACATTTCATTCAAGGCTCTGTTTTCATCAAACCATTAGTTAATTGTACTGACCACCTTGACGTACAAAGTGACGGTTTTGTTGAATTACTTAAATTTTATATATACTAATAATAATTTTAGTTGTACTATTAAAGTTCCTAAAAGTTATTATTATGGAATCGACAATTGCAATAACTTTACTTCTAACATAGTAATACTTCTCGCTTTTTAACACCTTGGAGCGTACATTGGAGTTGCTTCAATTTATGATAATGATTTTGTTTCAAAATTGCACCACCATTAAAAACATATATACAATATCTTGTGCACCTTTTTTCTATATAAATCTTGATCATAGACTACTTTGAAAAACACTTGTTTTATTTAAAAGCTACACAAAATTGAAAGAAATACACATACAATGTCGTGTATTCTTTTTCAATGCATGTTTAGATGAAAGAACACCCTCCAGGGCGCTCTTTCATTTTTAAAAGGATTTTGTTTAAAGTATAAAAATAAAAACATATTTAGTTAAACCACTCATATACTTTTATAGTGTTGTTATTGGCGTCATGGAGTGCTCTTCAGGCACTCCTATTTTTATGCTTACTAAATAACTACTTTGTTAAAATGAACACTTTATATTTTATAATTAAAATTTACAAATACAAATGCAACCTTTAATCATTTTCTTTAGAGTTATATCAATATAAAAAAGCAATGTATATTATCTTTTCTTTATGCAGAAGTAAGTAAAAAAACTTTATAAAAGAACACAAGTTTATATCAATATTTACTTACTTTATTTTTTGCATATAACAGGTTAAGGAGTTGCATATATTCATCTTCTTGTCCAATATCAAATCGTTTCCCTTTAATCATTTTTCCATATACTTTTTTAGTCATAATTAAAGAATGTATCGCATCTGTTAATTGATATTCTCCCCCAACACCAGGTTGAAGATTTTTTAATAATGGAAAGATATCCGGTGTGAAAACATATCTACCTATTACTGCAAGATTAGATGGAGGATTTACTTTTGGTTTTTCAACAATATTTGTAACATCTATACAATCTCCTTTTACAATATTCCCTGCAATAATACCATACTTTTCTACACATTCATTTGGTACCCTATGAATGCCTATTACACTATTTTTCTTCTCTTTATAAATTTTAATTAACTGGCTTAAAGCGGTTTCTTTATCAGAAACTACAATATCATCTGGTAAGAGTACAGCAAAAGGTTCATTACCAATAAATGTTTCACCTAATTTTATCGCTTCACCAAGCCCTTTCGCATATGGCTGTCTTATATAATGAATTTGAATCTTAGGGACAGTAAGCTCTTTTAACAGATGCGATTTTTTCTCTTTTTCCAAAAAAGCCTCCAATTCTAATGATTGATCAAAGTAATCAACTATTAAATCCTTTCTGCTAGAAAGTACAATTAATATTTGCTCAACACCCGACTTCACAGCCTCTTCCACAATATAATGAATTGCCGGTTTATTACCTATAGGAAACATTTCTTTTGGAATTACCTTTGTAATTGGAAGGCTCCTCGTGCCGTAACCAGCTGCTGGAATAATTGCTTTTTTAATCACTAATCTTCTCTCCTTCAATTGTTTATAACAATGTATTCAGCACCCTCTGTACCTGCGCATAATGAAATTAAAAGAGGCCTTTACCTTCTGCCTACTTTCATTGCTTATATGAATAGGCCCTTTTACTTGTCACCAATTTAACTTGTCCATCAATATACTGTTACAACTAGTACTAAGTTTAGAAAGGTGATTAGCATATGAAGATATGTATTATAGGCTCTGGTTATGTTGGTATTACATCAGCAGCAGTATTAGCAGACTTAGGTCATGATGTGATATGCGTAGATAAAGATCAAGATAAAATTTACTCTCTCCAAATGGGAGAATGCCCCATTTATGAACCAGATTTAAAAGAACTTATTCATAAAAATCGAAAACGATTACAATTTAGTTGTGATATTGATAGTACTATTCGACAATCGCCCATTATTTTTATTGCTGTAGGGACTCCTTCTACATCAAGTGGAAAGACGGATTTAAAATATATTTATTCTGTTATCGATCTACTAGTTCCAGCTATAACATCATATAAAACTATTATTACCAAAAGTACAGTTCCACCAGGTACAAATCAGCAAATATGTGAAAAGCTTATTAAATCTGGTGTTTCATCATCCCTATTCAATATTGTTTCTAATCCTGAATTTCTTCGTGAAGGTTCTGCTGTTCGTGATATGCTCAACCCAGATAGAACTATTATAGGAACACAAAAAGGTGACAAAAAGTCGTTAAAAATTATGCAGAATATATATAAAGGAATTAGTGCTCCTTTCGTTTATACTGGTCTAAATGAAGCAGAGATGATTAAATATACATCCAATGCATTTTTAGCTACAAAAATATCATTTATAAATGAAATCGCTCGGATTTGTGATGCATATAACATTGACATTGTTGAGGTGGCAAAAGGAATTGGCCATGACTTTCGAATTAACCCTCATTTTCTTCAGGCGGGAATGGGATATGGAGGATCATGCTTCCCAAAAGATTTACATTCACTCATCTATACAGCAAGTGATAAGCACGTAGCGGTTCCTATTTTACAAGCTGTACAATCCATTAACTCCACACAAATAGATCTCTATGTTGAAAAGATTCAAAAATCTATAAAAAATCCCTTTTCAAAAAAAATAACGGTGTTAGGAATTGCATTTAAGCCAAATACGGATGATATTCGTAGCTCCCTTGCCGTAATACTTCTTGAAAAATTAATTCCTCATGGTTATGATCTACATGCTTATGACCCCAAAGCTCTTCTTCCTCCACATTTAAAAAGACAAGTTACGCAGCATGATAACCTAGAATCTTCAATTACAAATTCCGATTGCATTATTATCGCAACGGAATGGGATGAATTTAAAACACTTAATTGGAAACAAGTCAAACAAGTTATGAAGGGACGCACAATCGTAGATGGACGCAATTGCATTGAAAAAGATGAAATAGAAAAATACGGATTACAATATATTGGAGTGGGTCGGTCATGAAAATACTTGTAACAGGAGCCGCTGGTTTCATTGGCTCACATTTGTGTCAAGCGTTACTTAAAAATAGTGCATATCATGTAGTTGGAATTGATCATTTCATCGGTCCTACTCCAGCCACTTTAAAGACAGATAATATACAATCTCTCGAATTGAATTCACGTTTCCAATTCATACAAGAAGATATTTTAAATATAGATTTATCAAAACTATTACAAGATATAGATGTTGTTTATCATCTAGCTGCTATTCCTGGTGTGAGAACAAGTTGGGGAAAAGATTTTCAGTCTTATGTTTCAAATAATATAATAGTTACACAGCAGTTGCTAGAATCCTGTAAACACATAAAATTAGATAAATTTATTCATATATCAACATCTTCTGTTTATGGTGAAAAATCTGGCGCAGTTTCTGAAGATTTATTACCTACCCCCCTATCTCCATACGGTGTTACCAAATTAAGTGGTGAACACTTATGTCATGTTTATCGCAAAAATTTTCATATACCAATTGTTATTTTAAGATATTTCACAGTTTATGGGCCAAGACAACGTCCTGATATGGCATTTCATAGATTAATTAAACAACTGTTAGAAGATAAACCTCTCACAATATTTGGTGATGGAACACAAACACGCGATTTCACCTATATTGATGACTGTATACGAGGAACAGTGGCAGCTTTAGAGACAAAAAAAAGTATTATAGGTGAAGTTATCAATATCGGTGGAAAAGAACAAGCTTCCATTTTAGACATCATTTCTATTTTAGAAAAAATATCAGGAAAATCAGCAACCAAAAAATTTCTAAAATCAGTTCCTGGGGAACCGAAGCAAACATGGGCAGATATATCTAAGGCCAATACATTATTGCAATATTCTCCAACAGTTTCTCTATTCGATGGGTTGGAAGCAGAATTTCATTATGTAAAACAACTATACAAAGGAGATTAGTTTATGAAAATTGCATATATATGTACAGAAAAATTACCATCTCCAGCAATTAAAGGTGGAGCAATTCAAATGATGATTGATGGGGTGTCCCCCTATATAAGTCAAGATTATGAACTTACTATTTTCTCTATTTCAGATCCAAGTCTCCCAAATCAAAAAACACAAGATAATGTCAATTACGTGTATTTACCTCAAAAAGAATATGAACAGCATGTTATAAGAACACTCCAAAACAATACCTTTGATATTATACATGTCTTTAATCGCCCTAAAAATATACCTCTATATAAACAAGCTTCCCCACACAGTAAATTTGTATTAGGTCTTCATAACGATATGTTTGCTGAGCATAAATTATCCATTTATGAAGGCAATCTTATTCTTGAAATGGTTACCGCCATTGTGACCGTTAGCAATTATATTAAACAAACTGTGATTGAAAGATTTCCACAAGCTGAAGAAAAGATTTCTATTGTCTACTCTGGTGTAAATTTAAAACAATCCCCCTCCATCTGGACACCAACAGGACAAAAGATAAGAAATGCATATCGTACAAAATACGGTATCCAAGATAAAAAGGTGATTCTATTTGTTGGCCGATTATGCAAAAATAAAGGACCTGACTTACTCATTCATGCTATGAAGAAAATTATTCAAACACATAAGGATACGGTACTTGTAATTGTTGGTGGTAAATGGTTTAGTGATAACCGAGTAAATAAATATGTTAAAAGGCTATATAAAATGGCTAGGCCCATTAAAGAACACGTAATTTTCACCAAATTTATTCCTGCAGATCAAATTCATAATATTTTTCTAATGGGGGATATATTTATATGTAGCTCACAATGGAACGAACCATTGGCACGTGTTCATTATGAAGCAATGGCTGCTGGAATCCCAATTATTACAACAAACCGTGGGGGAAATGCTGAAGTTATAACAGATGAATATAACGGCTGCCTAATAGAACAGTATAATAATCCAATGGAGTTTGCCAGACTTGTCCACGCTTTGCTATCCCAACGAGAATTTGCACAATGGATTGCCGAAAACGGAAGAAAGGTTGTAAAAGAAAACTTTACATTTAAACATACAGCCACAAAACTTGATCAGGTATATAAACAAGTCGCAGAATCTACAAATCAACCTTCTGAAAACTTATTACGCCCTCTCAAAATTCAAATCATTTAAAACACCATTATTATTCATTTTGTGCAGGTCCAAAAAATTTAAACATAGAGCTAAATAGAATTAAATATTTTTGATACAAATACAATTTTCTTTCCGTACAAAATTTTTTATAGGATAAACTCGACGGAGTAAGAATGCTGCGTTAATCTTTTCCTCGTTTCTTTAACGAGATGATTTAATTTAGCAAGGAAACAATTAATTACAAAATGACTACAAATAATTGTTCTCGCAATTAAGATTTTTTATCCTTGATTCGGCCAAATGCAAATTTGTATACCTTATCGATTAATATGGATTGCATCTCCTTTCCTTGTGAAATTTCTGTACTATAAAATTAAAAATATAGGCTAATGCCTACCTAAGGTCAACCTATTCCTATATTTAGAGGTTCACATTTTTACCTATTATATATATGTAGAGAGCAAAAAACGCTTGGGGAAACCAAGCGTTTTTAAGTATCAATTTTTTTATGCGTCTTCTTCTTCCCCCTCTTCATCTTCTTCGTCTTCTTCGTCTTCTTCATCTTCTTCTTCTTATTCTTCTTCTTCTTCTTCTTCTTCTTCTTCTTCTTCTTCTTCTTCTTCTTCGTCTTCTTCGTCTTCTTCGTCTTCTTCGTCTTCTTCGTCTTCTTCTTCGTCTTCTTCTTCTTCTTCGTCTTCTTCGTCTTCTTTTTCTTTTTCTTCGTCTTCGTCTTCTTTTTCGTCCTCTTCTTCGTCTGTAAAAGTAATTTCTGTTTCATCAACATATTGAATTTCAACCTCTACACCATTATGCGTGCCTGATTGTATTACTTCAGCTAGAGATTTTAGAACTTCTTGTAAATCATCACTAGGATTAACACTAAAGCCATTCTCAACATCTAGTTTTATTTTTGCTCTTTTCACATCAGCCATTTACCTAACTCCTTTCATATAGATTTATATATACTATGTTGAAAGAGTATAAAAAGATTAATATATTTGCGGAAGTTTCATTAATCGTTCTACTTAGCGTTATTTACCAATTTTGATACCCATGGACCTTTTAATGGATGATCCGGAGTAATAATAGTGACTTTTATTTTTGGCTTTTCTATTTGCGTTAAAACGATTTCATTTAATTCCTCAATTTGTTCTTCCAGCTCTATTACATCTTGAATCTCTTTATCTTGTACTTCATCAATCATTTTAGTTTTTGGTGGTAACTTCTCTTCTAAATCTAGCAATCCGATTTTCGGTAACTCCTCTAATTCCACTTCCTTAATAATCGCTAAATTCTCTAGCACCGAAGATTCATTTAGTACAATATTTTTTTGCTGCTCATACTCTGACAATTCCCATCCCATTGGCCCAGGTGGAGAAAATACAAATTTCTCTAAATCTAAAATAGGGATTACTATCTCTTCTTGTTCTGAACCCATTTTATTTCCCCCCACTATTGCTCTTGATTTCATGATAAATATCAGAAAAATTACGTAAAAATTCTTCCTTAGAATCTTCAAGTGCAATAATATTTTGCAATGCCCAAATATACTTTTCATCAGACCACGAACGCTTTTGTCCTAAATAGTATTTATGTGCAATTGAACAGAATAAGTGAGGAAACGATAAATCAGTCCAAAGAACACGAAATTGTTTTTCTGAAAAGGAATTTTCCGAATTATATGCACTTAACATATGAATAGCTAAATTAGTATCCCAAACTGACATTTTTTTCATTACTTTATTTAAAATAATACGTAGGTCCCTCACTGGTAAATCACTTGTAATAGAATGTAGCTCTTTCATAAACATAGTATCATCTATTTCTGTAAACCTCGCTAAGGTAAAATCTTGCTGACAAAAACTATTAGATGCTATAACTTCTTTTGTCCATTGATCATAATATGGATCATTTAGTTCTTGTAATGCTTTCTTTCCACGTGCTAACATCTTATCAACATATTCTAAGAACATAGTTGAAAATACATCATCTGGAAAGGAAAGTGCAATTCTTTTGTTTCCTTCTAACTCTTGTAATTTCCATCTGTATAATTTATGCCATTTTCCTAATCGACTCCGAATTTTACTTTCTTTCATCGGAATATATCCTTCCGATGCTTGATGGAATTTACCTGCATATATTAGTACCTTCTCTAATTGTTCTTTATTATAATAAATGACTTCTTTTCCTTGATGCTTATCATATAGTACATATGCATACTCATTAGATCCAATACAAAAGCCCCCTCTTTTTGTTTTATGAATTTTTGTAATTGGCAATCCATTTTGAAGGAGATGTAAATGTGCTCCACCAATAAATAGCATCCTTTTGGGGTGCATTTGTGCTTGTTTTAATATTTTTAATCCTTCTTCTGTTTCAACTTCCCACATTGTTCTCCCACTTCTGCTTGATTGTAAAGAAATATTACTTATTTCAAATGGATAAAAGCTAAGGACCTTTTTTAAATGTTCACTCTCTAATCCAGTTGTTTCTTCCACCTTTGATCATCCCCTTCTTAAAATTTATAAGGTTTCCCTATACACTTTCATTAAATCCATAGCAACTCGGTTCCAATTAAATTCTTTTTCAACCTTACTACGTCCATATTTCCCTAACTGTTTTCTTTTATTTTCGTTATTTAAAAGATTAATTATCTTTTCTGCATATGCATCAGGGTTTTCAAAGTCATTGACAATATATCCATTTTTTCCTTCTTCAATTACTTCAGGATTACCACCTCGGTTACTCGTAATTATTGGTAAACCTGCTGCCATTGCTTCGTAATGCACCCTAGCAAGGGGCTCTTGCCACTGTGAAGAGCAAACAAAAATATCTGACATAGCATAAAGTGTTGAAATATCCTTTGGCTTAACAAATTTAATAAAGACTACATGTTCTGGGAACATAGCGCCTAAGGTATATAAGTGTTTTACATAATTATTTACATTGTTATCTCCAAACCATTTTGAACCAATAAAAACCATTACAATGTCTGGATTTTCCTCAATTATTTTAGGAAGAGCTTGTAGCAAAATATGAGGACCTTTTACTTTACTCAAGCGTCCAACAAATAAAACTATTTTTTTATTTTGTAAATCCAACTGTTTTTGCACATGACTTTTAACTTTTGTTCCATTCACAGTCCACGAAGGATAATACTCATTTACATCTACACCAGAATATACTGTTCTCGTCTTTGCTTTTGCAGCTTGAAAGCGCGAGGTAATTGTTCTTCCTATATAATCACTAACTGTTACAATTTTTGAAACAGCTGCAATACATGCTTCTCCCTCTTCATCACTTATCTTTTCATATGCAAACATTTCATTATGCACACTTAACACGAATTTCGTCTGTGGTGCTGCCTCACTTAAAATTGCAATCCAATTTGGACGATTGCATAAATGAACTACATCATATTTTTCCTGTTTCAAATGTTTAATAACATAAGGGAGATATTCCTCTTCTGGAAACCGTATATACCTTACGCCTTTGTTTTTTTCTTCTGGTTTCAAATTTGGGTCTGTTATAGAAATAACTGTCACATTTTTTCCATTTGAAGCAATAATGGAAGCAACAGAATCTATATAAATTTGAATAGCTCCACCTCGTACAGCTGGTACAGGTAGCTTTTCAGTCGAAATTATGGCTATTTTCATTAAAACGCCTCCCTGTTTCATAAAAATACAACCTTCTTCATATGTTACGAAAAAAACTTTGTGTTTGTGATTTATCGACCATTTTTTCATCCTTTATTATGAAAATTAGTCAATAGTACTTTTTCTTCTTAAAGGCAAATGGCTAGAACAAAAATGGTCATGTACCATACAGTAATAAGAGAGTATAAAAGGATGGTGATATATGTGGAGAATAACAACGAAGAAGCGGTGTATACATTATCGCCCGAAGAGGAACAAAAACTAGTAGAATTGGCAGCGACAATGATTCAACATTGGGATATTCAAGCAACTACAATCGAATTAATACAAGGTGGACAACTGGCCTTAGTATGGAAAATTCAAACTGCAGATGGACCATTTTGCTTAAAGAGAATTCATCGCCCCGAAAAAAAAGCTCTATTTTCCATTCACGCTCAAGATTATCTAGCCAACAAAGGCATGCGTGTTCCGAGCATAATCCCAAGCAAATTGAATCAGTTGTATACAAAGCACGGTCCATTTTTATTTGTTGTTTATGATTGGATTGAGGGAAGACCATTTGAGCTTACAATGCAAGAAGATCTTGAAATGATTATGAAAGGATTAGCAGATTTCCATGTAGCCTCTATTGGCTATAAGCCCCCACCAGGCATACCTATATTTACCAAACTAGGACGTTGGCCCAATCATTACATTAAAAGATTTCAACAGATGGAGATTTGGAAAACTTTATCCGCAACTATGCCAGATGATCCATTTTCACAGCTATATTTGGCCGAAATTGATGCGTTTATTTTAGAAGCAAAACAAACGCACCAAAGACTATTGGAATCTGAATATACTAAATGGACTGATGAATTACAAACATCCCCCAATTTATGTCATCAAGATTATGGAACAGGAAATTCCTTATTAGACCCAAGTAATCAAATTTGGGTAATTGATTTAGATACGGTTTCTTACGATTTACCTATTCGAGACTTGCGTAAAATGATTATTCCTCTATTAGATACAACTGGTGTTTGGAATGAAAACCAATTTAAAATTATGATTAACGCATATGAGTCAGTTTCTCCTTTAACAGCTGAGCAGAAGAAAATTATGTTTATTGATATGTTATTTCCATACGAATTGTATGATGTAATTCGCGAAAGATATGTTAGAAAGTCGCCTTTACTTGCTGATGAACTTGCTGGGGCTATGGAATATGAAAGAATTAAGTCAAAAGCTTTAAATATATTAATAGAGGAACTTTAATACGTAATACCAAGAGTTCTAGTGTGAAAATTACCATTATTATTAATAAAGAAAATAGTTTTGTTGCATGCATCATTTTATAGTGACATAGAACTTATAAAGACGGTTCTGGTGCAAAAAGAAAATAAAGCGCATAGATTCCTAACGTTGTTCTTAACTCTTTCGGAAGAACAATCCGCCCTAATTCATCTATTCTTCTTGTAACACCTGTTGACTTCATGTTAATACCATCCTTTTATTTTTAGTTACTACTCACATATGAACAAGCGGATTAAATGATGTTTTTCCGGTATCAACTGCATGCAATACTACAATTAAGCCTTTGTGTAACACATGGAACCAAATCACGCTATACGCATTAGCGGACATTAAAAACGGCGAAAATGACTAAAATTATATAGATTTTTGGGTACACAAATGATTTTTGACCGCACGTTTCTCGTTTTTTGATTTCAGAATGTCCTATAAGTATCATTAGCGGACATCATAACACTCAAAATCGGTCTTTTATATCCACTAATATACGAAATGAATATTCGCTAATACTTAATGTAAGTTTTGGTTCCGTTGCTACACAGACAACTATATCCTATCTAATGACTGTGGTTGCAATGTCAAACACTAAAAGTATAACATCTATTTATATCGTTTTAATAATTTTATTTCCTCGTATTCCCTCATTCTCTTGTAAAATGTCGCTTTCTTCATGCCCGCCTTGTCCATGTACTCAACAGCGTTGATCTTTCCTACCTTTCATTCCTTGCTATCCTCTTGCATGTACCAAACATTAGAATTGAAATCTTTGAGATTACTGTTTCCTTAACTACAAAGAAAACGCTAAACTTCATATATACTTCTGAGGATGTTATGTAATACTAATTGGTTTTTATGATAATTATTCGTAAGTGGATAATTCACTACGCGCCTCATCTATTGTATCCCTAGCAATTCTTAAAGATTTTAAACATTTACCTAATTTCGCTAAATCTGTTTGGCTCGCAGCATTTCCATAGGTTGTCTATAACAAATTGCAAGTTATCCATCTCCTTTAAAATAGATGATTGTAGACTCTTTAATTCTGTTGGGGGTTCTACATATCGTACACTTGAGATGAGATAAGACATTTTATAGAAAACATCGCCTACATCTAAAACCTATGATTGGTTTATATTACCCTTAATTTCTGCATCAGCCTCTAACATGCTAAATCGGGTCGCCACATCAGATAGGTCCTTTAAATAATCATCCATTACCTATGCATAATGCTGCTTGTCTAAATGTTTATAATCACTTGTTTCGGCTCCTTGCTTTACTTCCTTTTGATTTCCTATATTTTTTTATCTGCGGTTAATTCCTCAACTGCTGCTGTAATAGCCGTTATGCCTTTTTTGCTACCAACAAGAGCGTCGATAATTAAAATACTACAGATAAAAATCACAAGAATGGCAATCCACTTAGCTCATTTCGGCACAAAAAAACTCCTTACTTGGTATATTTCTCCTAAATTACAAAACAGGATTAACGACCATTATAAACACTATGTCTCTTTACCTAATACCTTACCTTTTTTTTCCAAAAATCGGCATCTATTAATAGTGTATTTTGTTACATATCACCTTTACACCCGGCACAGGAGAGTTTGTTCAGTATTAATTGCATCATGAGTATACACACGTTATAATAGGCACCTAATTACATATAAAGAGGTGCAAAAAATGAATAAGACAGAACTAACAAAAGTAGTAGCAGAAAAAGCAGAACTTACACAAAAGGGTGCAGCTGCAGCAACACAAGCCGTATTAGATACAATAACAAGTGCACTAACTAATGAAGAGAAAGTACAAATCCTTGGTTTTGGTACATTTGAAGTACGTGAAAGATCTGCACGTACAGGACGTAACCCACAAACAGGTGAAGAAATGCAAATCGCGGCTTCAAAAGCACCTGCTTTTAAGGCTGGAAAAGAATTAAAAGAGGCAGTGAAATAATTATAGATAGTCAAAAGGGTTTGATATTCTTATCAGCCCTTTTTCAATATCCTTGTTATGCATAAAACAAAAAAGTATCAATCGAAAAATACATCCGAATACACATAAATTATTATATATAAGCAATTGAATTAGCGTTATACTAAAATTAACCTAGAAGCATCCAACGATCTTTGATTAATCACTACATTTTCTTTAGGGCTATATCAACATAAAAGAAGAGACACTGTATAGTGTCTCTTCTTTTATGTTTCGTGCCTTTAATCAATAGTAAGAGGATATATATCTATTCCCTCTTATTGCTGATTGGTGTTAGAATTGCTGCTCCCACAAGCAGAATATCTGAAAAACACTCGTAGGGGTAGCACCACACCGCTATTAAGCTAAGAAAATACAACTACCCCAGAACAAGATTTTGTGCTAATTTGTAATAAAAAAGCTCATTTTTTCGTTTTGGGGCTGTTTTATTTTCTTAAGTTGATGGGCATGCGGACAAACATCCAAACTGATTTTTTTAGATTGAATATAAATAATTATATCTATTCCAAAAAAGGAAGTGAATTATTTTGGACCATTTTTTTAAATCGAAGGGTTGCGGTTGTTGTGATAAGTTCCTCCCTCCTGCACCTGTTATTCACCCAACTATGGTGTTTTCACCAGCTTATCGTAACTTCTGGCAAAATACATTTGTAACCATACCTAACGGACAAGACATCCCATTTAATAACCAAAGTGTAGCCGAAGCAGGAGGAATTGTTTTATTGCCCCCTGCGACGATATTCATTCCGCTAGCTGGAGATTATGAAATTAGCTATGTAATTACAAGCGTTGTTTTTGAAACAGCAAATCAAGAACAGCAAGTATCTGCTATTCTAAATGGGAATCCAGTTCCTGGTTTCCAAACATCTTTTGGAGTAAGAACTGCGACAGGGGAATCGTGTGACCAATTTTCAGGAACGGCTATTTTAAGAATACCTGCTAAATCAACTTTTTCACTAAGAAATACAAGCCTCTTTGGAAATTCTATATCTTTGTGTAATCTAGTTGAAAGTGGTGCAGCACTAATCATTAAAAAATTAAGTTAAAAGCATTAGAAAAAAGGACAAGGTACCTTATCTTGTCCTTTTAAGTTTAAGTGTGTGAAATTGTGAATTATTTATAGGACAAACTAACCAATCATTTGTTTTTGCCAAGAATATTATGTAGTGATTATAACTGCAATGCTTTGTGCAATGCAATTCCAAGCAGTTTAGCTTTAGGTAACGCGCTAAATACGGCTGGAGAAAACTTTCACCTACAATTAAATTATAATTTGAGCCCAACTTACACAGTAATACCTGTCGTTAAAAGTGTTAATCTTCAGACTTTCAAAAATCAAGGAACAGAGCTAGGAAATACAAATAATATAACAGTAAGCTGTGATTTTGCATTTGCTAATTTTGTAGACTTGCAAGTAACTTCTGAACCAACCCTATAATACTAACTAAAAAGACCGTCCCCCACCCTCGTTTTGCAATTAATACTCCTTAGTAACTTTTTATTAAAAGAGTATATTGCAACAATTTTTCATTTGGAAATTAATTTATCAATAAATAGGTAAAGATAATTTCTCTATAATTTCTCTCCACTCAAACTCATAAGCCTCTGGACTTCTTATAACATAAATTGGAATGTTTATACCATCCATATTTTTAATATTAAAAGTAAATCTTATAACGTTTAATGGTAACAATTTATTATCAATACTTTTCATTATTTCTTGTATAGAAAAATCCGGAAACTCAATCGTAATATACTCTAAGTTTGGAGTATAATCTTCTTTTGTTATCTTTGTATATCCATACTTGCTATCATACACATTAATAATTGAATGTAAAAATGAGATAGCTTCTTCCTTTTTCTTAGAATCCATATCATATAAATAATAGACTTGATTATCTATATAAACCCTTGCAAGATACTTCTGTTCTAATAAATTTTCTCCAGTTAAATAAAAATTTGGGTTATTTTTTAAATCACTTATTAACTCCTCACATTTAGGAATCTGATGAAGCCAAGAACTACATACTACAATACTCTCATCGATTATTTGCGCAGTAATATTCATACAGCGTAATTTATTTAATGCCAAGATACGATGTGTTCCATCTAAAACAAGATATTTGTTTGATTCAATTCTCATAACAATTGGTAGGTTACTCAAGGCTTTTTGAGCATCAATATTACTTTTAATTTTAATTAATTGTTCCTCATTATATTCTTCAAAAAAAATTAATTCTTCATATGGAATAAATTTGATTTCATAGACCATGATTTTAGCACCTCTCTTAATTTCCTAAACTTCAATGTTTGTTATCAACGATAAAAATCTTATTTTTAGGGGATACAATATTAAAGTAAAACTTCTAAGCAACTATTAATCAAATAAAGGAACTGTAATTAAAACCGCTTACAGTTCCTCTTGATAAAAAAGCTTAATATAAGCTTAGCACTTTTCCTAATCCCTCTTGTTTCGCCTTCTCATAAATGGCATGAGCACATGCAATATCTTCAATAGCCATTCCCATAGGATTTAATATAATAATTTCTTCATCGGTCACTCTTCCTAATTTTTTACCAGTTATAATATCGCCAAGTTCTGCATGGAGCATTTCTTTTGAGAATTTCCCTTCTACAACAAGCTGATTAATTACCTTCTTTTCTCTATTTGCTTGATCCCAATCATCTACAATTACCTTATCAGCCTTTAAAAAAGCTTCTTTTTCTATATCCATTATAGAGATATTACTTACAAAAGTTCCTTTTTGTATCCAATCTGCTTCTATATATGGAGTGTCTGCTACCGTGCATGTTACAAGTACCTCAGCTTGTTCTACCGCATTTCTTGCTGATTCTTTTACCTGAAAATCGACATGACTATAACGTTCTTTCATTTCTTGAGCAAAAGCTTTTGCTTTTACATTATCCAAATCAAATAGATTAATTTGTCTAATATGATTAAACTGTTCTAGTAAAGAATTTATGTGCATTTTAGAAATTAATCCGCAACCGATAATTGATACATTTTGAAATCCTTTTTTCGCCAAATATTTTGCTGCAACTACAGTAACAGCTGCTGTTCTCATAGAACTAATAACACTACCTTCTAAAATCGCAATTGGAAAATTTGTTTCTGGATCATTTAAAATAATTAGTGCACTAGCTCTTTCCATATTTTTTTTGGTCGGATTATCAAACTTACTTCCGATCCATTTAATCCCTGAAATGGAAGGTTCTCCAAGATATGCTGGCATAGCAATAATTCTATCTGCGATATGCTCTCCTTCTTTATTAGTCTTTAAATAAGGCTTTAAAGGTTGACTAAAGTTCCTTTCTGAATGTAATGTTAGTGCTTGTGTAATAGCTTGCACATAAATGTTGGCCTTATAACCACCTAAATCAATAATATTCTGTTTGCTAAGATAAATTAATTCTGGTTTTGTTTCTAATAACATAATTAACACTCCCTTAAAATAATATCTATTTTTTAAACTAAAATGGAATCATTAATTGATTGTGGTAATTCAATATCATGTTCATCTAACCATTCATCTGAAAATATAGTATTATAATATCGATCACCTCTATCTGGTAATATCGCTAATACTTTTTTAGACTCTGGTAGTTTATCTATTAGTCTTAGAGCAGCACATACAACTGCACCAGAAGATCCACCAACTAATATCCCCTCTTTTGATACAAGCTCTCGTGTTATAAAAAAGGCATCTGCATCATTAACGTAACTTAGATCATCATAAAGACTTCGATTCACATTTCCAGGTACAATCGCATTTCCTATCCCCAAAAGCCTTCTTACCCCAGGCTTTCCTCCGAATATAACTGATCCCACAGCATCGACAGCCATAACTTTTACGGATGGATTTAATTTTTTCATTCCTTTTGCAACACCCGTAATTAATCCAGCAGTACCTACAGGACATACAATCCAATCTAAAGTATCATTAAAATCATCATAAATTTCTTGAACTAAAGTATGCACGTAGGCCTCCGGATTTTCAGGATTGTTATATTGATTAGGCCAATAAGCTCCATCAATAGAATTCGCTAAATCTTGTGCTATTACGAGTCTTGCTTTTAAGTAGTTTCCGTGTTCATCTGATACATCAACCATATGAACTTGGGCACCATATGATTTAATAAGATTCAGATTCACTTTACTTATTTTAGGGTCAACTACACAAATCATTTTATATCCTTTCATCTTTGCTACTAACGCTAAACCAATTGCAAGATTCCCAGAAGAGGATTCAACAATTGTTCCTCCTGGCTTTAACTGTCCACTATTTTCAGCATATTCAATTACTCGCTTTGCAACTCTATCTTTCGAACTTCCTCCAGGGTTAAATCCTTCTAATTTTACATATAGTTGAGCACTCTCAGGTGGGACCAGCTTATTAATTTTTACAATAGGTGTATCTCCTATTAATGAAAGAACGTCATCATGAATCATGTTTTTGCCCCTTTTCACATTAATTAGCTCATTTAATTTTTATAAAAAACCAATACCCTCATTCCAATCTTTTTTAACTTAAACTTCACATAATAAGACGGGATCAGTATACAACCTGATTGATTTCCCCCATAATTCCAACAGTTCATTCCAATCCTCCTCTACAAAATCTTCTCGGATTAGAAAACTTAACGGAATGTTTAAATTCAAAATACGTCCACAATTTAATTTAAATTTAGTTACACCTGCAGGTAGTAGTAAATTCGACTCTACTAATTGTTTGATTTGATACAACTCTAGCAAAGTATAGCTAAACACTATGCCGTCTGAAGGAATTAATTCGTCATTTGTTATTCTAGTAAACGGATATTTATTTGTATAAGCATTAACAATTTCTTTCCAAATTCTAATTTTTATTTCCATATCTTTTTCCATTTCTGGATTAATTGCTAGATCATACTTTATTCCATTAACAAACACTGTTGCAATTAAATTTTCACTTTCAATATTTTCACTTAAAAAAATATTAGAATTACTTTTTAATACCTCTAATACTCCCTCACTATCTGATATATGATGTGACCATGCTCCAATTGATAAATAATCTGCTTTAACGACCTGAACAACCATCCTTTTACAATTTAATTGCTTCAAAGATAACGTCCTATGTGCTCCATCAAGGATTAGATATTTATCTTCAGCTAATTGTAAAGCGATTGGGGGATTCTTTAAAACCTGTTCATTTTTAATCTTATGACTTAACTTTTTTAACCTTTCATGTTCATATTCTTCATGTAAATATATTTGCTCCGTTGGAATAACTTTTAAGTCATTTAGCATACCATTTCCTCCTGGAAACTATTATCATCATTTAAGATAAAGTTTTATATAAATCTATTAATTCTTTAAGAAGAATTTCTTTAATACTAAATGTATATTTTTTATTTTTTGAACATTTCAAAGCAACTGAGACAATATAATCAGGATCTAATAAAAAGGAATTATATAAAAAATCACCTCCTTTAATAATCCCGCTATTTTCTGGTACAGAAATAGATACAGGATGTGTGTAAAACCCTGTTCCTTTGGCTTTTAACACAGCTTCCTTCCTTGTCCAAATTCTAAAAAACATCTCTTTCTTATCTGTAGACTTTATCTGATCTAATACTAATTTAATTTCTCTTTCACAAAAAACTACATCCATAACATCTAAATAATTTCTATTGGTCTTTTCAACATCTACCCCAATATATTTTTCTTTAGCAATTCCACAAACAATCATCTGGCTTGTATGTGATAAATTAAGATACATAGGATTTTGTTGTTTATTGAACTCCCAATTTACATATGGCTTTCCAAAACTATTTTTTTCAACAAAATATCATTTACTAACAAATTTAATTTTTGTGCAAATAGAGATTTCACCAGCAACCTTCCAAGTAAGAACTCAAGTTTTTTATGCTCTACTAGGAAACTGTAAAATTCTACCTGTTCTTCTACATCTAAAACATTAAAACACCAATTAAAATCTGATATTTTTATATTTTCAGGTATTTTCAAATATAAAACAGATACTCTTTCTTGCATTATTCTTCCTCACAATAATATTTCATTTATCATCCATATTTTTAAATAAATT
>NZ_JAKUDW010000066.1:0-29719 GCF_022662595.1 Bacillus cereus group sp. BfR-BA-01524
GAAGTAAAACTTGAAAAGTTAATTAAAGAACCGCAAGTAAAAGTAGAAAAAGAATTACCGAAAACAGGGGCAGCACATTCATGGATGATGTCAGTTGGTGCGGGAATTTCATTCTTAGTTGGCGGAGTATTATTCGTATTAGGTAGAAGAAGAAAACAATAATTTTTTTAGACGAAAAGCACAATGAGTTCGATAGTTTATCGAACTCATTGTGCTTTCGTGGTAAATAAAAGCTCCTTCCACTTATGGAAGGAGCTTTTATTTTTTTTATATTAAAACATACTTGAGCTATGCATCGGTTGAAGTTTTGCATTTGGATCGAAGTAAGCTTTTGCATTGTTTACTGCTGTCGGTGCTTCGCCAAAGCCGCAAGCAATGAGTTTTACTTTTCCTTCATATGTACAAATGTCACCAGCAGCGTAAATGCCAGGAATATTTGTTTCCATTTTTGAATTTACAAGGATGCTATTTTTTTGTATATCTAAGCCCCAGTTTTTAATTGGACCAAGAGAGGAAACGAAGCCGTAGTTTACAATTACGTCGTCAACATCGATGATAACCTTTTCTTCAGTTTTTACGTGCTGAAGAACAACTTGTTCAATTTTGTCATCACCAATGAGTTCAACTGGAACATACGGTGTACTTACTTCTGCACGAGAATTCATTAAGTTTTCGACGCTATGTTCATGTGCGCGGAATTTATCACGGCGATGAACGATTGTAACTTTGTCAGCAATCGGTTCTAACATCATCGTCCAGTCTACTGCTGAGTCGCCACCGCCAAATACTACGACGCGCTTGCCAGCAAATTTATTCATATCATCAACGAAATAATGTAAGTTTTTCTTTTCGTATTTTGCTGTACCTTCTAATTCTAAGCGGCGTGGTTGGAAAGCACCATTGCCGGCAGTAATAATGACTGATTTAGAATAGTGAGTTTGTTTATTCGTAACCAGTTTAAATACACCATCAGCTTGTTTTTCAAGCGTATCAACAGCTTCTTCTAAGCAAATGGTTGGATCAAATTTCTTCATTTGCTCTTTTAAGTTATCAACTAATTCTTGTGCGCGCACTTTTGGAAATCCAGCTACATCATAAATGTATTTTTCAGGGTAGAGTGCGGATAATTGTCCTCCAAGTTGAGGTAAGCTTTCAATGATTTTTACACTTGCTTGTCTCATCCCGCCATAAAATGCTGTGAACAGTCCCGTTGGACCACCACCAATAATTGTTATGTCGTAAACTTTTTGATTTTCTGCCACTTTCATTCCCCCTATAGATGGAATTTTGATATTGATTTCATATATTGTTCATATGTACACGAAAATCCTGCAAATGATGACACTTTCAAATAAATGATAGCATATTTGAGTTCATAATACTCCTGAAAACGACTGAATTGTGTGTAAGTTTTCGCGTAGGTTCTTTTTTATTGTATAAAATATACAGAAAGGAAAATACATGAAAAAAAGGCTGAAAAACCCTTGAAAACGCTATGTTATTTTAAAATATTGATAATTCTCCAGACGCTTGAATTCTGGAATAAAACCGACTAATATAGGGAAGTATTATGTTAAATTTCTATGACAAAATTCGTACGATTTTTTGACTGCGTTTTGTTATGATATAGAATGTGATAAATTCCACATTCTTGACAAATAGAGTTTTTAGTACTTGGTATTATTTCTCATTACTATTATATAAAGAAAAGGGTTGTGATTTGGTGAAGACTCCAAAAATCGTAGTTTTAGGTGCAGGTTATGGCGGGATGATTACGACTGTTCGTCTGCAAAAAGCATTATCTGTAAATGAAGCTGAAATTACGTTAGTAAACAACAACAGCTATCACTATCAAGCGACTTGGTTACACGAGAGCGCAGCTGGTACATTACAAGATGAAAAAATCTGTCTAGATATTCAAGACGTTATTGATACAAATAAAGTGAACTTTGTACAAGACACAGTAGTAGAAATTAAAGCTGCTGAAAAACGCATTATCTTAAAAGACGGCGAGTTAGAGTATGACTACTTAGTAATCGGTCTTGGTTTCGAATCAGAAACATTCGGAATTACAGGATTAAAAGAGCATGCATTCTCAATCGCTAACATTAATGCAACTCGTGAAATTCGTGAGCATATGGAAGCTAGTTTCGCTAAATATGCAGATGAGAAGCGCGATGAGTTAGTAACAATCGTTGTTGGTGGTGCTGGATTTACTGGTATCGAGTACGTAGGTGAGCTTGCAAATCGTGTTCCTGAACTTTGCAAACAGTACAATGTACCACGTGAAAAAGCACGTATCATCTGTGTAGAAGCTGCTCCAACAGCACTTCCAGGTTTCGATCCAGCATTAGTAGAATATGCTGTAAAACAACTTGAGAAAAAAGGTGTAGAATTCCGCATCGGTACAGCAATTAAAGAAGCAACTGAAGAAGGTATTATCGTTGCAAATGGCGATGATACTGAATTAATTAAGTCTGAAACAGTAGTTTGGGCTGCAGGTGTTCGTGGTAATGGTATTGTGGAAGAGTCTGGTTTTGAAGCAATGCGCGGACGTGTAAAAGTTGATGAGTACATGCACGCTCCAGGATACGAAGAGGTATTCATGGTTGGTGATGCAGCGTTAATCATTAACGAAGAAATTAACCGTCCTTATCCACCAACAGCACAAATTGCAATTCAACAAGGTTACAACATTGCACACAACTTAACTGTATTAGTTCGTGGCAAGGGCGAAATGAAAAAATTCGCATTCGATAATAAAGGATCTGTATGTTCTTTAGGTCATGACGATGCAATGGGCGTTGTTATGGGTAAAAAGTTAACAGGTTGGAAAGCTTCTTTCATGAAGAAAGTAATCGATAACCGCTACCTATTCTTATTAGGTGGACCTTTATTAGTTCTTAAAAAAGGTAAATTAAAGTTCTTTTAATATATAGTAGAAAAAGCAGAAACGGCTAAGCGCTGTTTCTGCTTTTTTTATGTAATATATGTTTTCGATATAGCGATACGAAGATGGGGAAATGTTTTTTTGAACATTACCGTATCATGAAATGAATGAATCCAATGTTTTATTTTCTTCATAATTACATTCCTGCATCTTGATATTTTTTTGTTAACAGTGTATCGACAAAATGGATTTTTTCACTTTTTGAAAAAAGGAAATTTCACAGCGAATTAAAAAGTATAGTATAATATATAGAAAAGAAAGAATATTCTGTCCGTTCGGATGGAGGAGGATGCATCATGGGGAAGCGCGGGAAAGTATGGTTAGCTGTTAGTGGCCTAGTAGCTACAAAAGATGGCAGGTGGCTATTCGTTAAGAAGAAATACAGTGGATTAAAAGGGAAATGGTCTTTACCGGCTGGTTTTGTAAATGAAGGTGAGACAGTTGATGAAGCTGTGAAACGCGAAGTGTTAGAAGAGACAGGCATTGTCGCTCATGTGAAGGGGATCATTGGTGTTCGATCGGGTGTTATTCGTGATGAAATTAGTGATAATATGATTATTTTCCTTTTGGAGCCTGAAGGAGAAAATATTATTGTACAGGAGAAAGAATTGTCTGAAGTGGCGTTCTTACATCCAGATAAGATTGCGGACGATCCGAATACGTCTGTACTTATTAAATATTTGTTAGAAGGAAGATCAGAACTACATCTTGAAGTGGACAAAACATTAAATCCAGGAGAACCATTTGGTTATACAGCCTATCACGTATTTACGGCACGTGCGAAGGAGAGGGAAAAAGAGTGAGTATACCGGTACTACTTATTTCAATGATGTTATTCTTTATTTTGTTCTTTGGAATTGGATTTTTACTCAACATGATTTTGCGGGCTACATGGGTAATGGTTATTGTGTATCCGATTGTTTGTATGCTTATTATTAATAAAGCGAGTATGTGGGATTATTTTTCAAAGCCGAAAGAAACATTTTCTTCATTTGGGACAAGTGTATCGCACTTAGGACAAGCAGACATGTTTATTCTATCTACTGGATTAGTAGGGGCTGCTTTAGCAGGAGTTGTGATCAAGAAACTTCGGAAAAGCGGATATCAAATGTTTTAATCTCCAACTAAGTTGGAGATTATTTTTTTGCATATTCCTTCATCGTATAGGGAATGATTAACGATGAAGGAGTGTGGAATATAAAAATGTTAAAACGATATTGTATTCGCATTATGATGACTTGTTTACTTGCATTTGCATTATGCGTAACATGGAAGGCTTTCACAGGAGTTTCTTTATTAGAGATTGTAAAGACATATGAAGGAATGAGTGCAAAAGAAGTACATGCAGCAGAAGTTAAGAGAGATGTTGCTCCGAGTAAAGAAGTGATAAATGCTTTAGAGCAGGCAAACGACTGGTCTAAATATCGTTCAATTGAAATGACTGCAACAGGTTATACATCGGGGATTGAGTCAACAGGTAAGAGGCCAGGGCATCCAGAGTATGGTATTACATATTCAGGTGTTAAAGTGAAAAGGGATTTATATTCCACAATTGCTGCGGACTTACACGTATTCCCGATTGGAACGATTCTCTTCGTGCCAGGTTATGGGTATGGTGTAGTAGCTGATAAAGGCGGAGCAATAAAAGGAAACCGTCTTGATTTATATTATGATACGGTGAAAGATGTTTATAGCCAATGGGGTAAGAAAAAAGTAAATGTGTATGTAGTAAAAGTAGGAAATGGTAAGTTTACAGAAGAAGAGTTAACGATGTTAAATCAAGACGAAACGATGCAAGTGTTTCGTGGTCAATATTTAAAACAAAGATAGTCTAGTCGTAATTACGCTAGACTTTTTTTCTTGGTTTATTTCATAATAGAGGAGATTTTACACGTCATATAACTGTAGTTAGAATTGTCGCATTTTATCGAAAATAAAGTTATAATGGTGGTAGAGAAATTTAGGGGGTCTGAACATGTTTCAAGTACAAAAAGAATTAGCAAGTCATGAAGCAGTAATTGTCGCTTTATTTGAAGAAGAGAAAATGAGTAGTTTTGTACAAGAACTGGACAAAGCGTTTGAAGGACAATTACAAGTTTTACTAGAAGAGAAAGAATTATCTACGAAGAAAAAGGCCATTTCGAAAGTACATAGCTTAGGAAAAACAAATGTGAAACGTTATTACTTTGTTGGTTTAGGCAAGAAAGAGTCTTATACGACAGAAACGTTACGTGCGGCTCTTGGAAAAGCGTTTAAAACATTACAAGCAGCAAAAGTACAAGATGCAGCAATCTTACTTGATTCTTTCGTAACAGAGAAATTAGACGCGATTGATGTCGCTCATATTGCAGCAGAGGTACAAGGTCTTGGTACATATGAGTTACAAACGTATAAATCAGATAAAAAGGATCGTGTAGAGTTAGAGAAGTTCACGGCTATTACAGCGGAAGATGCACAAGAAATTGAAGCCGCATTAACAGTTGGCTACGTACATGGACGTGCAACAAATTCAGCTCGTACACTTGTAAATATGCCGCCAAACGTATTAACAGCGACGAAGCTTGCTGAGTATGCTGTTGAGTTAGCGGAGAAGTATGATATGGACTATAAAGTTCTTGAGAAAGAAGAGATGGAAGATCTTGGTATGGGTGCGTTCCTTGCAGTAAACCAAGGTAGTGTAGAGCCACCAAAAATGATTGCTCTTATTTATAAAGGAAAAGAAGAGTGGACAGATGTCATTGGATTCGTTGGAAAAGGTATTACATACGATACAGGTGGTTATTCTTTAAAACCACGTGAAGGCATGGTTGGTATGAAAGGTGATATGGGCGGTGCAGCTGCTGTATTAGGTGCGATGGAAATTATCGGAGAACTGCGCCCAGAACAAAATGTGATCGCTGTTATTCCTTCAACTGATAACGTTGTAAGTGGTACGGCATTTAAGCCAGACGATGTAATCACATCTATGAGTGGAAAAACAATTGAAGTGTTAAATACGGATGCAGAAGGTCGTCTAGCTTTAGCTGATGGTATTACGTATGCGAAAAAACTTGGTGCGAACTACCTTGTTGATGTTGCAACATTAACAGGCGGTGTAATTGTTGCACTTGGAAACAATACGACAGGCGCAATGACAAATAATGAAGAGTTATTTGAGCAAGTGCTAGAGGCTTCTATGGAAACAGATGAACCAATTTGGCAACTACCGATTTTTGATCGCGATAAAGAACGTGTGAGAAACAGTAAGTTTGCTGATTTAAATAACTCACCAGGCCGTGAAGGACATGCGGTTATGGCAGGTACATTCCTAGGCGAATTCGCTGAAGATACACCGTGGGTACACTTAGATATCGCTGGAACATCAGAAACAAAAGGCGCGCACGACTTAGGTCCAGCTGGAGCAACTGGTGCAATGGTACGCACACTTGCAACACTTGTGGAGCGTTTCGGAGAAGAATAAGAGTATAAGTGAAGACTGTTCCAATATTTTGGAACAGTCTTCTTTTTTATAGGTTTGTTTATCCTGCTATTTTTCGGGCTGTAAGACCCACACCTCAAAATTCAGTGGAAGCAAAGAAGTGAGGTGGGGTTGCCCGTAAACGCTCGATTGGTGAGGGCTGATTAAAGTTTCACTTTATAAAGAAATCGTATACAAAATCCCATTTAAAGCAAAAGAAGTACGGCCCGTTTCTTCAGAGACAACTAATATAAGTGCATCACTCTTTTCTGATAAGCCTATTGCAGCTCTGTGACGTGTTCCTAGCTCAGGATCAACTTCTGTACTTTTTGTTAAAGGAAGAATATTAGCAGCTGAGACTATATGATTATTTTTTACGAGAACGGCACCGTCATGAAGAGGGTTACCTGGGTAAAATATTGATTCGAGTAATGGCGCAGTTAAATGAGCGTTTAATGTCGTTCCAGTTTGAATGAAAGCTTCAAGCGTCTCATTTCGTTCCACAACGATAAGAGCACCATGTTTTCTAGCGCTTAAATGTTGGATAGCTGTCGTAATAAAAGATGAACTTTCCGTATAAGGTGATAAATATGCCTGAATATAGTATGTAGCTGCCAATGTTTGCACATTTGCTAACATATGATGAATATCTTCCATTTTGCATAAAATACATTCGTCTTCTTTATCGATTGCGTTCCTCATAATCGATAGTTCTTTCTCAGCAATTTCAATCATTTGCTTTGTTTGTATTTTGAGCTCTTCTGACAAGCCCCATTCGTGCATAATCCTCATTCCCTTTAGTGGAGTATTTAACCATAGTGTATACAAATATTCCTAGTAAAATCCTGCTAGATTTTATAAAATATTGAGATACAGCATGTTTTTTTCATATAATAAAGGTATGACGAGCGAGAGGAGAGAGAAGAATGAATTGGAAACAAGAATTTGATCGCTGGCTTTCTTACGCGCAATTAGATGCAGAATTAAAAGAACAGCTAGAAAACATGAAGCAAGATGAGAAGAAAATCGAGGATAGCTTTTATAAAAATCTAGAGTTTGGCACAGGTGGTATGCGTGGTGAACTTGGTGCTGGTACGAACCGCTTAAACGTATATACAGTTCGTAAAGCAACAAAAGGATTAGCAAGCTTTATTGAAAAGTTAGGTGAGGAAGCGAAAAAACGAGGTGTTGTTGTAGCCTATGATTCTCGACATAAATCACCTGAGTTCGCAATGGAAGTCGCTGCTACACTTGGTGCACGTGGTATCACAACATATGTGTTTGAAAGCTTACGTCCAACGCCAGTGCTTTCTTTCGCAGTTCGTCATTTACATACAGTAAGTGGAATCGTTCTTACGGCAAGCCATAATCCGCCTGAATATAACGGATATAAAGTATACGGTGAAGATGGTGGACAGTTGCCTCCAAAAGAGGCAGATGAGTTAATTAGCTACGTAAACGCAGTAGAAGATGAATTAACAGTTGAAGTCGCTGATGTAGAGCAATTAAAAGCTGACGGTTTATTACATATTATTGGACAAGAAGTAGATGATGCATATGCTGCAGAATTGAACAATGTCATCATTAATAAAGAAATGGTACAAAAGGTTGGTAAAGACTTAAAAATCGTCTTTACATCATTACACGGAACATCAAATATTTCTGTACGCCGTGGTTTAAAAGAAGTTGGATTTACAGATGTAACAGTTGTAAAAGAGCAAGAGTTACCAGATCCAAACTTCTCTACAGTAAAATCACCGAACCCAGAAGAGCACGCAGCGTTTGAGTATGCAATTCGTGACGGTGAAAAGGTAGGCGCAGATGTATTAATCGCAACTGATCCTGACGCAGATCGCCTAGGTGTAGCAGTTCGTAATCATAATGGTGAGTTCCAAGTATTAACTGGTAACCAAACAGGTGCTTTAATGCTTGATTACTTACTGTCTCAAAAGAAAGAAAACGGAACACTTCCAGAGAACGGTGTCGTATTAAAAACAATCGTAACGTCTGAAATTGGCCGTACAATTGCAAAAGCATACGGTTTAGATACAGTTGATACGTTAACTGGATTTAAATTTATCGGTGAGAAAATTAGACAGTATGAAGAAAGCGGACAATACGAATTCCAATTCGGTTATGAGGAAAGCTATGGTTATTTAATCCGTCCATTCTGCCGTGATAAAGATGCAGTACAATCTGTCCTATTTGCATGTGAAGTAGCTGCATACTACAAATCACAAGGGAAAACGTTATATGATGGTCTATTAGAAGTATTTGAGAAGTATGGTTTCTTCCGTGAAGACCTTGTATCGTTAACGTTAAAAGGAAAAGATGGAGCGGAACAAATCCAAGAGATGATGGCGACGTTCCGTGAGAATCCTCCGAAAGAAGTAGCGGGCTTAACAGTCGTAGCAGTGGAGGACTATAAAGCAAGTATCGTTACATCTTTACAAGATGGACATAAAGAAGAGATTCACTTACCGAAATCAAATGTGTTAAAATATCAATTAGAAGATGGTTCATGGTTCTGCCTACGTCCATCTGGAACTGAACCGAAGATTAAGTTCTACTTCGGTGTACAAGATAGTTCTTTACAAAATAGTGAACAAAAGTTACTTACTATTAAAGAAGACATTATGAATCGTTTATAATACAAAGTAATTTTAAGTAGTAAGGAACAAAAGGGAGCGAAATCTCCCTTTTGTTTTATGTAGGAAATAATTGCTATTAATTCCGACAGGAGAGAGGGTATTTTGTGATGAAAAAAGTAAGAAAAGCGATAATCCCAGCAGCTGGATTAGGAACACGTTTTTTACCAGCAACGAAAGCAATGCCGAAAGAAATGTTACCAATAGTAGATAAACCAACGATCCAGTACATTGTAGAAGAAGCAGTGAAATCGGGCATCGAAGATATTATTATCGTTACTGGTAAAACGAAGCGTTCTATCGAAGATCATTTCGATAACGCATTTGAACTAGAGCAAAACTTATTAGAGAAGAAAAAATATGAGTTGCTTGAAAAAGTACAAGCTTCTTCAAAAATGGTAGATATTCATTATATCCGTCAAAAAGAGCCGAAGGGGCTAGGGCATGCTGTTTGGTGCGCACGTAAATTCATTGGTGATGAGCCGTTTGCAGTGTTACTAGGTGATGATATTGTCCAAGCTGAGAAACCATGTTTACGTCAATTAATGGATGAGTATGAAAAAACACTTTCTTCTGTTATTGGTGTACAAACTGTTCCAGAAACAGAAACACACCGTTACGGAATTATCGATCCATTAGAACAAGAAGGTCGTCGTTACCAAGTTCGCAATTTCGTTGAGAAACCAGCACAAGGTACAGCACCTTCAAACTTAGCGATTATGGGCCGTTACATTTTAACGCCTGAAATCTTTATGTTCTTAGAACAGCAACATGTCGGTGCTGGCGGTGAAATTCAGTTAACAGATGCAATCCAAAGCTTAAATGAAATTCAACGTGTATTTGCTTACGATTTCGAAGGAAAGCGCTACGACGTAGGTGAAAAGCTAGGATTTGTTCAAACGACAATTGAAATGGCCCTGCAACACCCAGAATTACGTGATGACATGGTTGCAATGATGAAGAAAATTTTAGAAGAACAATCGAATCAAGAGTCTTAATATAAAAAAAGAGTTATTGCAGCAAGCTGCAATAACTCTTTTTTTATTATGAAATCGTCGAATGAGAATGCTGATAAGCAGAACGACGCACAGCATAGTATATGCGAGGTGCGATAATAGCACCGATAATTGTAAATGCAATATCTTTTACTGCGAACCACATCATAATCATCCAAGCAGCTTTATAACTCATATTACCGCCCATAAAGAGATTGACTGCCCCGTACATGTAAGTAGTACCGATTATATAAGTTAAAATAATTCCTGTGAAAGAGGCAATTGCAAATGTAATGAATGTTGGTCTTTCTTTTTGTTCTACTAATTTTCCTGATACGTAAGCAACGATAATAAATGCGATAATAAAACCACCAGTAGGATCTAAAAGTGCTCCAAATCCAGCTTTGAAGTTAGCGAAGATTGGTGCGCCTGCTACGCCAACGAGCATATAAACAGCCATGGATAAAGCACCAAGTCTACTTCCAAGAAGAAGACCTGCTAAAATTGCGAAAAATGGTTGCATAGATAATGGGATGCCCGCTACTTGAAGGAATGGTGCCCAAGATACAATATTTGCACCGATGGCCATAAGAGCAACGAACATGGCAGCTAATGCTAAATCTAAAACATGTAATCTTCTCATAATGTTAACCTCCTGTTGTTTTTAGGTTAACATTATCGTAGCGAAAATATTTACTTGTTGTCAATCAAAATATTTTGATAAGAAGGCTTTAAATAGTCCCTTAGCAACGTATATGGAATACGGAATTGCGGAATTCCACTTGAATACGGAGCAATCTCATATAAAGGGAAATAAATGACGAGATTGTCTGGCTCTAAAAAGAAGTGAAACTTTTTCATACTCATTACCTTTTCAGTCGCATCAGGAAAATAAATACTTTCATTTTGTTTAATTTGTCTTACAATCTCTGCACGGATTACATCTTTATATTTATCTTTTTGTTGAAATAAATCGTCTAAGTGCAGTAGCTTTTTTTCGTTTAAATCAAATGTATTTGCCTTCCACGTATAAAGACCGTGTGCTCCGCCAGTATATTGATAGTAATTCACATATAGGCTAAGAAAAGGTGGTTTGTTTAAAGAGACTTTATAATCACCATTAGCTACGTACGGGTGAAATGGTGTACTAGATCCTTCTGTTTCTTTATAATATTTTTTTGCTTCTTTTTCTAATTTGTTTTTAAATTTTTCAGTGGATTTTTTGTAGTATAAATTGAGCTTATTTTGAAATGTAGAGTCAGAAAAGTTGTGAAAAGAAGGCCTGTTTATTTGATATTCTATATAAGGTTTCTTACCTTTTTGCGTTACAGTCTTAACATCGATTGTCAGGTTAGATGCTTTGGCTGTTATTGCACAATTTGGTACAATAGTCAGCAGGGAGAACATAAGCAGTAATATACAAAATTTCTGTTTCATTTAGGTGAAGCCTCCTTATATAAGTGTTATAAGTAGTTTGAAAATAAATAGGTAAAATTATACATTTAATTAAAACAAGAGAAGGAGGAAGCGATATGGCAAAAACTTTAATGGATTCACTTGGAATTGAGTTGTTAGAGATGACAGAAGATAAGGTGGTTGCTACGATGCCTGTTGATGAGCGTACGCATCAGCCATTTGGATTTTTACATGGCGGTGCATCGGTTGCATTAGCGGAAACAGTGGCAAGTGTTGGTTCATACAATTTAATTGATCAAGAAAAATGTATTTGTTTCGGATTAGAAATTAATGCAAACCACATTCGATCAAAGAAAGATGGAATTGTAACAGCGATTGGAACACCAATACATAGAGGACAATCGACAATGGTTTGGGATATTCGCATTATTGATGAAAATGATGATTTACTATGTATATCAAGATGTACAGTAGCAATTAAAGAAAAACGTGAAAAGTAAAAAAGAGGCGCTCTTATGAGCAGCCTCTTTTTTTATAATTAGAACTGGATTTTCTTCTCTAAGAAACCTTTTAGTTCGCTAATTGGCATACGAACTTGTTCCATTGTGTCACGGTCACGTACTGTAACAGCTTTGTCTTCAACTGAGTCGAAGTCGTATGTGATACAGAATGGTGTACCGATTTCGTCTTGACGACGGTAACGTTTACCGATAGAACCAGTTTCATCAAAGTCTACCATGAAGTCTTTAGCTAATTCTGCGAATACTTCAGTAGCACCTTCAGATAGCTTTTTAGATAATGGTAAGATAGCTGCTTTGTATGGTGCTAAAGCAGGGTGGAAACGAAGAACTGTACGAGAATCGTTTTCTAATTGCTCTTCTTCATATGCATCACATAAGAATGCTAATGTTACGCGGTCTGCGCCTAAAGATGGCTCGATGCAGTATGGTACGTAACGCTCATTCGTTTGTGGATCGATATAGTTAAAGTCTTCGTTTGAGTGTTCCATGTGACGTTTTAAGTCGAAGTCTGTACGAGATGCAACGCCCCAAAGTTCGCCCCAACCGAATGGGAATTTGAATTCGATGTCAGTTGTTGCGTTACTGTAGTGAGATAACTCTTCTTCGCCGTGGTCACGAAGACGCATGCTCTCTTCAGTCATACCAAGTGAAAGTAACCAGTTTTTACAAGTTTCACGCCAGAATGCGAACCACTCTAAATCTTCACCAGGCTTACAGAAGAATTCAAGTTCCATTTGTTCGAATTCGCGTGTACGGAATGTGAAGTTACCAGGCGTGATTTCGTTACGGAAACTCTTACCGATTTGGCCAATACCAAATGGAAGCTTTTTACGCATAGAACGTTGAACGTTTTTGAAGTTTACGAAAATACCTTGTGCTGTTTCAGGACGAAGGAAGATTTCGTTTGTGCTAGACTCTGTAACACCTTGGAATGTTTTGAACATTAAGTTGAACTGACGAATTTCAGTGAATTCTCCACTACCGCAATCAGGACATTTTACTTCATGTTCTTTCATTAAGTCAGCCATTTGGTCGAAAGTAAGACCGTCAACAACCATTTCGATGCCTTTTGCATCTAAAGCATCCTCAATTAATTTGTCAGCACGGTGACGAGCTTTACATTTTTTACAGTCGATCATTGGATCGTTGAAGTTACCAACGTGACCAGAAGCGATCCAAGTTTTAGGGTTCATTAAAATAGCTGCGTCTAAACCAACGTTGTATGGAGATTCTTGAATGAATTTTTTCCACCAAGCTTTTTTAACGTTATTTTTTAATTCGATTCCAAGTGGACCGTAATCCCAAGTGTTTGCAAGACCACCGTAAATTTCAGAACCAGGGAAAACAAAACCGCGATGTTTCGCTAAGTTTACAACTTGTTCCATTGAATACATAAGAAAATCCTCCTTTTGAAAGTTAACGTATTGGCGATGACATACTCTGGTACTTTGGAAATGAGCAGTATATGCTAAAAAGAACATAAAAAAACGCTCATCCCAAGGCTTATTTGCCTAGGGACGAGCGTTTGCCCGCGGTTCCACCCTAGTTGATACACAAAAGGTGCATCCACTTTATCATGTATTGCTCGGGACTGCCGTTTCCTTGCGGCTTCAGGCTTTCACTATCCCTGAATCGCTTTTTATGCAAGTACTTATAAGTCCGTCATCGCTACTTATATTAGTAATAATGAACATATTCTAACACGTTCTTTTTTAAATCTCAATAGAGGAACGCGTCTATCTATGATAGAGTCTCGCCTATTTTTTCATTATTTATTCCGTAATTTTCTTTAATATGCTTAATTGCTTCACGCTTACTTAATGGAGCGAGCTCGTTGTTTTGCACGTATTCCCAAACTACATCCGGATTTGTTTTTGCATATTCACGAAGGACCCAGCCAATCGCTTTTTGAATGAAAAATTCTTTTGAAGAATGTAGTTGTCCAATAATCCAGAAAAGAAGTTCTTCATCCATCTTTTGTTTATATTTCAGTTGGAATAAAATAGCGGCGCGTTGTAACCATATGTTATCTGATGCAATCCATTTTGGAATATACGCAGAAATCAATTCTGGATGTTTTAAAAAGATAGTACCTAAGAATGTAGGGACGATGCTATCGACAGAGTCCCACCAAGATTTTGTGACAATAAGTTCTTCTAAGAAGGGGATATGAGTTTCATTTATATGCTTTTTATATTTTTGCATAATATCAAGTGCGGCCGCTTGGAATTCACGTTCTGGTAAGTCCCAAAGCTCACGTACGATAATTTGGAAGTCTTTTTTATCTGGGAGAGTATGTATTTGAATGACGTCTTTTAATAATTGGCGTCTTTCCGGTGTTTGAATACCTAGAAATGGGAAGTGATTTTTCATATAACGAGCCATAGGTTCTGCTTTTTCAGGATTTTGATGAGCTGTAAAATGCTCTTGTAATGCTTTTACAAATGGATGCATAAGTGTTTCTCCTCTCTTATTTTCTTTCTTCTCTTATTATACAAAGAGTTTGGATAAATTTTAAAACATAACTTGCAATGTAATGAAATATGTTGAAAGTAGAGAGGAGAGGATAAGATGGAGGATCAAGGCGTACTAGCAGGTTTCTTTGCTCTTAGTTTTGCGTTTATTCTTGTTATATTGATTTGGGCAATTATTTCATATTTGTTAACGGCTTTTGCACTTTATTCGATGGCGAAAAATGATGGTGCAACGGACGGGGTGCTTGCGTTTATTCCGTTTTTGAATAGTAAGACGTGGGGTGACTTAGCGAAAGATAAATTACCAGATTTTTTGAAAGAAGAAGCAGGGTGGAAAGTATTCGGTATATATGTTGCATGTTTCATTTTTAATTTCGTACCAATTATAAGTTTACTAGCAACAGCTGTATCGATTGTATTGTCCATTTATCTTATCTACGCTATTTTAGACAGATATGGAACGAACTCTATATTATTTACGATTATTCATGTAATCACATTTTCGGTGTTCTTACCGATTCATTTATTTATTATTCGAAATGAACCGGTGAGATATAAAGAGTAGATTTTTCGTTTTTGTTGATAAGTCGATATATTTTAGATATGAGTAAAAAAGCGCCCTGATTATCAGAGCGCTTTTTCTATTACATAAGGTAGCGTAAGTAAATATAAATGTGAGAAATGATTAATGAAACGATCATAATTGGGAAACCGACTTTTAGGAATTCCATGTAACTAAATTTATGTCCTTCGCGGCTCGCGATACCTGCAACGATTACGTTAGCAGAAGCTCCGATTAATGTTCCGTTTCCGCCGAGACAAGCACCTAGTGCTAATGCCCACCATAATACATCGATTTGTGCATCAGATGGTGATAAGCCTAGCCCAACTGCCATATCGTTAATAAGTGGAATCATTGTTGCGACGAATGGGATGTTATCAATTGTTGCAGAGGCGATACCAGATACCCATAAAATAAGGATGGATGCGTAAGAAATATCTCCGCCTGTAATACCAATTACTTTTTGAGCTAACATTTTGATAAGACCAATATCGATAAGTCCTCCAACAAGTACGAATAGCCCTGCGAAGAAGAAGATTGTTACCCACTCTACGCTTGCAAATACTTCTTCAATTTCATGCTCTTTCACACCAATTAACATAAGTACAGTAGCACCAGTTAAGGCAATGATAGCCGCATCAATATGGAAAATAGAATGAGTCATGAAACCTACAATTGTAAGTCCAAGCACTGTTAAAGATTTTTTCATTAATACTGGATCTTTAATGTATTGTTTTTCATCTAAGCTCATTAATTTTTTAACTTGTACAGGATCGGCAATTAATTGTTTACGGTACATGAAGTAAAGTATTGTTGCTGTAACTCCAATAATAATAATTACGATTGGTGCTAGATTCAATAGGAAAGCATTGAAGTCTAAATGCTTATTGGCAGAACCAATCATAATGTTAGGTGGATCACCAATTAATGTTGCTGTTCCCCCAATGTTTGAAAAAATAATTTCAGAAAGTAAATATGGAACAGGATTTACTTGCAGTATGCGCGTAATAGATAAAGTAACTGGAACAACAAGAAGTACAGTTGTAACGTTATCTAAAAATGCGGAGCCAAGCGCGGTAAGTAGGGAAAGGGAAATTAAAATTTTAATTGGATTTCCTTGTGCCCCTTTTGCTGCTTTAATGGCAACGTATTGGAAAACACCTGATTTACTCGTAATGTTCACCAAAATCATCATACCGATGAGTAGCGTAATCGTTCCCCATTCAATATGTTTCGTAAAGGCGTTATGTAAATCGACGACCCCCACAATTACCATGAATGCTGCACCAAGAAGTGCGATGACAGCGCGATTAATTTTTTCAGAAATAATAATGGCATATGTAATTAAAAAGACTGCGATAGCAAAATAATACTGCCAGTTAGCGAGTTCTTGCGTTGTTTCGTGCAAAAATCTCATCTCCTTTCATTCGTTTTTCTTAGTGTGTCAAATATTAACTAGATGAAACACACATAACGTCATTATAAAGTAGAAAAACTGCGGATGTAAATGAAAGGAGGGATTTTGTCATATTTTCTGCATAGGTCATTTTTTCTTATTTTTTAAAATATTTGTGGGCATTTGACATATATATAAGATACATCCAATCTGAATATTTAAAATGGAATTAGCATTCGAGCTTGTTCGTGTAGGAGTGTCAAATAGAAAGGAATGACAAAAATGATAAGGAAGGGATCGTATGGATGAACAACGATTTTTATTTTTAGACTTTGAGTTTACGATGCCCCAGCATAGAAAGAAACCGAAAGGATTTTTTCCGGAAATTATTGAGGTAGGACTCGTTTCAGTTGCTGGCTGTAAGGTGGAAGATACGTATTCATCACATGTCAGGCCGAAAACATTTCCCTCTTTAACGGATCGATGTAAGAAGTTTTTAGGAATAAAACAAGAAGTCGTGGATAAAGGGATTTCATTTCCTGAACTCGTTAAGAAGCTTGCAGAATACGAAACGAAATGTAAACCGACAATTGTAACGTGGGGAAATATGGATATGAAAGTGCTGAAGCATAATTGTGAAATGGCAGGGATAGCTTTTCCATTCTTCGGACAGTGTCGTGATTTATCGCTTGAGTATAAAAAGTTTTTTGGAGAAAGAAATCAAACAGGATTATGGAAAGCAATTGAGGCGTACGGAAAAGTAGGGACAGGGAAGCATCATTGTGCGCTTGATGATGCGATGACGACGTACAATATTTTTAAACTAGTAGAAAAAGATAAAGAGTATTTAGTAAAACCAGCACCTCCAACATTAGGAGAACTCGTTGATTTTTCAAAAGTGTTAAAGAAAGTGAGCACACAGTAACGACCAAATTGCACATTATGTAATTTGGTCGTTTTGTTTTTTACAGTTTGTAGTCTTTCTTTAACTGTTCTAATGTTTCTAGACTACGCTCTGCAAAAGGTGAATCATCTTCAGAAAATGAATTCATTTGGGTTTCTAATGCTAATTTTAGTGACTCGGTATAATCCGGAATTTCTCCTTCATATTTCTTTACCATTTGCTCTGGAATGTTCGTTTGCTCATGAAAAGCTAAAGCACGTCTTTCATGGAAAAATGGTACGTCAGCTTGTTTTACGTTATGTAAGTCACCTTGCACCGGATGTTTTAAAACAGCTAATACTTTTACGACATAACTGCCAGGGCGGCTATTTGTAATTTCGCCGATGTATTTTCCTGTTTTATAAATACCAGTAACGATTTCACCAATTTCAAATGTTTCTCTCATATTTTTCACCTCAAGTTTATAGTAAGGAAAGTAGGAGAAGGAGTCAAAGAAATCATTCGCTTTCGGAACGCCCCCTTGAGAATATGGATAGGTTCCACTATAATTTAAAGTGATATAACAGAAAATTCTGATGTTTTATAAATCCTATAATAAGGAGTGTTCTATATGATGCCTTTATATTTTCCGGAAGATAAAACAGAATATATTATTCCAGGGATTGTTTGCGTGCTATTTATCATTGGTGCCGTTGCTACGTGGCGTATGTTCATTCGTGTATCAAAACGCGAAGCGGAGCGATTACAGAAAGTTGAAGAAAAACTTTTAGCGGAAAAGAAACAGTAACTCATTTTTGTATGTTTCCCTCTATGCTCGGACAATCTAAGGGCAGAATATATTTTGGAGGGAATGGAATGAAGAAACGGCTTTTTTTCAGTTGTTGTTTATTATTTCTGATGGCAGGTTGTGACCAAGGAAAGCCGAAAGAAATTGAAGTGAAATTACATAATGCTTCAGGAGATGAAGTAGGGACTGCGAAAGTAGTGCAGCAAACAAGTGGCGTGAAAATTACGATTAAAGGAGAAGGTTTCACGCCAGGACCACACGGACTACATGTACATGAAATCGGAGAGTGTAAGGCACCTCGTTTTGAATCATCCGGGAATCATTTTAATCCTGATGATAAAAAACATGGTCTTCTTAATCCGAAGGGTGCAGAAAACGGTGATTTACCGAACGTAGTTGCAGATGGTTCTGGAAAGATTAAAGCGGAAATCGATGCACCTCACATCACACTTGAAGAAGGAAAAACGACGATTCATAGAAAAGATGGAGCGTCTATTATTATTACAGAAAACCCTGATGATGGTATGACACAACCGACAGGTAAATCAGGCGATCGAATTGCTTGTGGCGTAATTGTAAAAAAAGCAGCGGATATGAAGAAAAAGTAAAAGCTACCGTGCTGGTAGCTTTTTTTGTGTAGTATAAGTGAAAATATATCAGCGATTATTGGAATATATCGAATGTAACTCAAATTATATCGGCGATTATTAGAATATATCGACCGTAACTTGAAATATATCAGCGATTATTGAAATATATCGACTTACCGACAAAATATGACAGACTCCTCTATTATTATGAAAACGTATGACGCAGTCTGTTCAAAATTTCTTCTAAAACAGATCGTGGACAGCCGATGTTAATTCGAATATGTTCTTCGCCACCTAACCCGTATTTCTCACCAGGTTCAACGATGATTTTTCCTTTTTCCTCAAGTAGTGCGGTACGCTCGTTTTGAGAAAGCTTTAGACGAGAACAATCAATCCATAATAAAAAGCTACCTTCTGGCTTCGTTACGGAAAGAGCAGGTATGTGAGTTTTAATATATTCACAAGCAAATTGAGCATTATCTTCTATATATAATCGAATTTCTTTTAGCCAACCATTACATTCTGTATAGGCACTTTGCATCGCTGTGTAGGCGAAGATATTTAACCCGTGGAAGCCTTGTCTATATTGGATAGCTGTAAAGGCGTGACGGAGTTTTTCGTTTGGAATGATAATAATCGACGCTTGTAATCCAGCGATATTAAATGTTTTACTTGGAGCCATACAAGTGATAGTGCGCTCTGCTAATTCTTCAGATAAGGAAGCGAACGGCGTATGTGTATGGTCTGCATAAATGATATCGGAATGAATTTCATCCGCGACAACGATAACGTCATATTTAGTACATAACGATCCGAGCTGCGCAAGTTCCTCTTTCGTCCAAACGCGTCCGATTGGATTATGAGGGCTACAAAGAAGCATGAGTTTGACGCCTTGCTGAAACTGCTTTTCTAAATGCTCGAAGTCTATCACATATGTATCATTTTGTTTCTGTAATGGACTCACGCATAACTGCCTGTTGTTTGTTGTGACCATTTCGAAAAATGGAGGATAAATAGGTGGTTGTACGAGAACGGATTCGTTTTCTTTTGTGAAAGCCTGTATGCTCGTACTAAGAGCTGGAACGATCCCCGCACTAAAAACGATCCATTCTTTTTGAATGTCCCAGTTATATTGTTTTTTTGTCCAGTTACAAATAATATCTCCAATATTTTCGGGAGAAAGTGTATAGCCGAAAATAGGATGCTCAATACGTTTCTTTAAAGCAGTTTGAATTTGTGTTGGTACTTCAAAATCCATATCAGCAATCCAAGCGTGGAGAAGTTCTTCGTTTTTATAAGTATCCCATTTTGTGCTATGTGTTCCACGCCGATTTACTGTTTTATGAAATAGTTGCATACGTTTGCCCCCTTATTCTGTAAAACCGTTAAGTTATGAAAGTTCTCTCTCTTCTTATAGAATAGCTGATGTGATAGGATAAAGAAAAGTATTAAAAGTGAAAAGGCGGGAAGCGAATGGGTACATATGAAAAGATGATAGAGGTTGTGAAGAATTGGGATCCGTTTCAAATGGGACCGGAGTTTTATGAAACAGAAGCGAGCGATGTTGTGAACGTCATAAGTGTGTTTGACGATTCAAAATACATCGCAAAGAAGATTCAACATATATACTTTATGTCTTTTGAGGAAGTACCTGCGCTTGAAAAATGTGAGAAATTAGCTGTGGAATTACTTGTAATAAAAGAAGGCGGAAGCTGTTCATTATAGGCTGTCGGAATTTCCGACAGCCTTTTTTATATTATCCCGCTATTTGCTGGGCAGTAAGACCCCCCACCTCAAAATTCAGCGGAATCAAAGAAGTTAGGTGGGGGCTGATTAAAGTTTCACTTTATTGCGCGGAAAAAGCGATAATTTCTTCATAAACATGTTCAGGCTTTTCTTCAGGTAGTAAATGTCCTGTATTTTCGTAAGAAATAAATTTTGAATTCGGTAAATCTTTGTGTAGACGATGACCTACATGTACAGGGACGACGCGGTCTTTTTCACCCCAAATGAGTAGTGTAGGTGTTTCAATTTTTTGTAATTCAGTTGAAGATAAGTCACCTTCACGGTCTCGTATCATGCGAGTTAAAGCGGGAAATATACGGTCGTCATAAAAAGGAGCGGAGTAACCTTTTTTCATTTCATCGTCAATTAATGAGTGATCATGAACGACATTCATTAAGTTATGAACAATGCCGCGTCTAATAATCCAGTTCTTTACGTATAAATGAAAGAACGGTAAATAAGAAGAGTATAGTAAAGGTAAGGTTGCGCGTGCTAAATAGCTAGAGCTGCATAGTAAAATCGTTTTTGAAATGAGTTCAGGACGTATACGGTTTACATAGAGGGAAATTTGCCCACCCATAGAGTGCCCAACTAATACAATGTTTGAGAGAGATAAATGTTCAATTAAATCAATAATAATCGTTGCTAAATTGTGATAAGAATACTTAAAGAGATGAGACTTATCACTTTTTCCGAACGGTGGTAAATCAAGAGCAATCACTGTTCCTGCTTTCGATAGTAAGGGAATGAGACGACGGTAACTGAATGAGGAAGATAAAAAGCCGTGAACGAGTACGAAAGTAGGACGTTCTGTTTTGTTATCGTGTTCATACAATTCGTAATGAATAGTAGTGCCGCGAGTGGAAAAAGTGAAATAAGGACAAGTATATTCGTGATTCATTTTTTGTCACTCCATTGATTTTTGTTCATATCATCTCCAAGGAAGAAGAAAATATGTTAACAAAAAAAAGGCAAGATGACGATGTCATCTTGCCTTTCGTTTATTCAGTATTACCTGCGAACAATATTAGGCGGTGTTTTCCCTTGTAATCCTGCAACTAAATTTTCAGCGGCGGTCATAGCCATTTGCTGCCTAGTTTTTAATGTTGCAGATCCGATGTGTGGTAAAGTCACAACATTTTGTAATGATAAGAGTGGATTATCTTTTTGAATTGGCTCTTGTGTAAATGTATCGATACCTGCTGCAAAGATTTTCTTTTCTGTTAAAGCATGGATTAACGCTTCTTCATCTACTGTTTTGCCGCGAGAAGCATTAATGAAGATTGCTGTTTCTTTCATTAATGAAAATTCCTTTTCTCCGATAAGGTGATATGTTTCATCTGTTAATGGAGTAAGAAGAACAATAAAGTCAGACTGCTTCAGTAGCGTCTGTAAATCACAATATGTAGCATCGAATTTTTGTTCAGCTTCTTCTTTACGACGGCGGTTATAGTAAAGAACATTCATATCAAATCCGAATTTTGCTCGTTTTGCAACGGCTTCTCCAATTCGGCCCATACCGATAATACCAATTGTGCTATGGTGTACATCTAGTCCGAAGTGTTCTTTTCCGATTTCAGCGTTCCATTCACCATTTTTCACGTAAGAATCAAGTTCGCAAACGCGGCGCCCAGCTGATAACATAAGGGCGAAAACGAGATCAGCTACTGTATCATCTAATACATATGGTGTATTCGTTCCGATAACATTTCGGTTTTTCATCGCTTGTAAATCAAAATTATCGTAACCGACAGAAATGTTGCTCACTACTTTTAAGTTAGGAGCCACTGTCAGTAATTCTTCATTAATAGCAGATCCGAAATTTAATAACCCATCTTTATCTTGTATTTTCTCTAATAGAACATCACGAGGTACTTTCTCATTTTGATCCCATTTTTCATAATCACAGTGTTCTGATAAATAGTTTTCTACAAATGTTGGAACTGGTTCAGCAATATAAACTTTTGGTTTCACGGTTCCATCCCCTTTCGCTTTATCACGCATTTTTCCGCTGATTAAAGTTTCACTTTACCCCGCATTAACGGACAGTAAGTCTCCCACCTCAAAAAGCAGCTCAAGCAAAGAGGTTAGGTGGGAGAGCAACTGTCCGTAAAAGCCCGATTGGTTCAACTAATAATCAGCGGGGTGAAGCATTTCGCTGATTAAAGTTTCACTTTATTTTGACATAATTCAATAGAAAAATCTTCTTTTCAAACTGGAAAGGGTATTTGTATAATTTAGACACAAACGAAAAGGAAGGATGATTTATATGGTGACAGAAAAAGAATTAGAATTATTAGCTTGTCTTGAAAAGAGTAGTCGATTATCTGTAGATACATTAGCGAAGCTGTTAAATATAGAGGTAGAAGAAGTAAAGAAGATGGTTGCGAGGTTAGAAAATGAAAAGATTATTGTGGATTATGTAACACATATTGATTGGACGAAGGTGAAAGAACATACAGGTTTAACGGCGATGATCGATGTGAAAGTTACACCAAAGCACGGCGTTGGGTTTGATGCGGTTGCTGAACAAATTTATCGTTATTCAGAAGTGAAATCCGTTTATTTAATGTCAGGGACATATGATCTTTCTATTACATTAGAAGGGAAAACGATGGGGGAAGTAGCGATGTTTGTTTCTGAGAAATTAGCAACAATTGAATCTGTCGTTTCTACAACTACTCATTTCATTTTGAAGAAGTATAAACATGAGGGCGTTATTTATGAAAAAGACGATGATGATAAGCGAATTGTGGTGACACCATGAAGCAATTTGAACTATCTAGATCAGCAGAATCTTTAAAACCATCTGGTATTCGAAAATTTTTCGATTTAGCAGCAAATATGAAAGGTGTTATCTCCCTCGGGGTAGGAGAGCCAGATTTTGTTACACCTTGGAATGTAAGGCAAGCATGTATTCGTTCTTTGGAACAAGGGTATACGTCATATACAGCAAATGCAGGATTATTGGAGCTCCGTCAAGAAATAGCAAAGTATCTAAAAAAACAATTTGCAGTATCTTATGATCCAAGTGATGAAATCATTGTTACAGTTGGAGCGAGCCAGGCGTTAGATGTAGCGATGCGCGCCATTATAAATCCTGATGATGAAGTGCTCATTATTGAACCGAGCTTCGTTTCTTATGCACCACTTGTGACATTAGCTGGAGGAGTTCCGGTTCCTGTGGCGACTACGTTAGAAAACGAGTTTAAAGTACAACCAGAACAAATTGAAGCAGCTATTACAGCGAAAACAAAGGCAATTTTGCTTTGTTCACCAAATAACCCGACAGGTGCAATGCTAAATAAATCCGAGCTTGAAGAAATAGCAGTGATTGTTGAGAAGTACAATTTAATCGTATTATCTGATGAAATTTATGCAGAACTTGTATACGACGAAGTATATACAAGTTTTGCGAGTATTAAAAATATGCGTGAGCATACGATTTTAATTTCAGGATTTTCAAAGGGATTTGCGATGACAGGATGGCGCCTCGGTATGATTGCAGCTCCTGTTCAATTTTCAGAATTAATGCTCAAAATCCATCAGTATTCAATGATGTGTGCACCGACGATGTCTCAGTTTGCAGCACTTGAGGCGTTACGCGCAGGGAACGATGAAGTAATTCGAATGAGAGATAGCTATAAGAAGCGTCGTAACTTCATAACGACATCTTTCAATGAAATGGGCTTAACGTGTCATGTGCCGGGCGGAGCATTTTATGTGTTTCCTTCTATATCCTCAACCGGATTATCTTCAGCGGAATTTGCAGAACAGTTATTGCTGGAAGAAAAAGTGGCCGTTGTTCCTGGTAGCGTATTTGGCGAAAGTGGTGAAGGATTTATTCGTTGTTCATATGCGACGTCGCTTGAACAACTTATGGAAGCAATGAAGAGAATGGAACGGTTTGTAGAAAATAAAAAAAGGACAAAACGTAATACGTTTTGTCCATAAAAGGGGGGGAATACTAGAAAGCCATGTGTTAGTAGTCTATCCCAATATTGGAGAATTATACTTCTTTAAGGGAAATTTTTCATGAATTTTGAATGAGTTCTGTCATAGTGGTATAATTTACTAATATAAGGTATACGCATTCTAGATATCATTATCTAGAATGCGTACTAACCAATCGGATATTTAAAATAAATATATCTGCTTTGCTCTCTATAATTGTAGAGAGAATGGTAAACGTATGGGAGTGTTTCATATGTCAGAACAATATACAACAGGAGTGGTTGTAACAGGGAAAGTGACTGGAATTCAAGATTACGGTGCATTTGTAGCGTTAGATGCAGAAACACAAGGACTTGTGCATATATCTGAAATTACAAATGGATATGTAAAGGATATTCATGACTTTTTAAAAGTCGGCGATACAGTAGAAGTAAAGGTACTTTCAATTGATGAAGAGCACAGAAAAATGAGTTTATCGTTAAAAGCGGCGAAAAGAAAACAAGGAAGGATTCTTATACCGAACCCATCTGAAAACGGATTTAATACGCTGCGAGAAAAGTTGGCAGAATGGATTGAAGAGTCCGAGTTAACAAAGTAAAAGAGGAACGCATATGAGCGTTCCTCTTTTACTTTATCTTATGATATATATTTGCAAATATGATTGCATGCAATCATATTCGTATGTCGGAGGTGAAAGGACATACTGATTATCGAATTTCGTTTGTTTCTGGGTGCGTACCAAGATTTTCAGATGGTTTAAACAGTAAACCAAGGTTGATAAGCCCAGATATACCAACGATGCCGTAAATAATACGTGCAAGAGCTGAATTTTGTCCGCCGAAAATGGCTGCTACTAAGTCAAACTGGAAAAATCCGATTAGTCCCCAGTTCACAGCGCCAATTACAGTAAAGACTAATGCGATACGTTGCAGAGTACTCATGAAAAAGCCCCCCTTAATTGTGAAGCATGAGCAAGCGATGAGTTAATTAACTCTTTTATAGAATGGGGTAGTTATGTTGTTTTTATACATAAAAAATGTTCGAAAAAGGATGTATATACATCTATACCGAAAAATGCGAATTTTTATGCAAAAAATGAACTTTTTCTAAAAATTATATATTGGTTACGTTTACAATGTTTGAATCGCTTGATTTACAACTTCAGTTTCGCTAAAGTGAATACAGAAATACATATCCATAATTGGAGGGAAAAAGATGAGTACACATGTAACGTTCGACTATTCTAAAGCGTTATCCTTCATCGGTGAACATGAAATCACTTATTTACGTGATGCAGTGAAAGTAACACATCACGCAATCCACGAAAAAACTGGAGCTGGGAACGATTTCCTTGGGTGGGTAGACCTTCCGCTTCAATATGACAAAGAAGAATTCGCTCGCATTCAAAAATGCGCAGAAAAAATTAAAAATGACTCTGACATTTTACTTGTTGTAGGTATTGGTGGTTCTTACCTAGGAGCACGCGCAGCAATCGAAATGTTAAGCCATTCTTTCTACAACACGCTATCTAAAGAACAACGTAAAACTCCACAAGTGCTATTTGTTGGACAAAACATTAGCTCCACTTACATGAAAGATTTAATGGACGTATTAGAAGGTAAAGACTTCTCTATTAACGTTATTTCCAAATCAGGTACAACAACAGAGCCAGCACTAGCATTCCGTATTTTCCGTAAGTTATTAGAAGAGAAGTATGGAAAAGAAGAAGCTCGCAAACGTATTTATGCAACTACAGATAAAGCGCGTGGTGCATTAAAAACATTAGCTGATAACGAAGGTTACGAAACATTCGTTATTCCAGATGATGTTGGAGGACGTTTCTCTGTATTAACGCCAGTTGGTTTATTACCAATCGCAGTAAGTGGCTTGAATATTGAAGAGATGATGAAAGGTGCAGCTGCTGGTCATGATGACTTCGGAACATCAGAACTAGAAGAAAACCCAGCTTACCAATACGCAGTAGTTCGTAACGCTTTATACAATAAAGGAAAAACAATTGAAATGCTTGTTAACTATGAGCCAGCACTTCAATACTTCGCTGAGTGGTGGAAACAGTTATTTGGTGAAAGTGAAGGAAAAGATCAAAAAGGTATTTTCCCATCTTCAGCAAACTTCTCAACTGATTTACACTCATTAGGTCAATACGTTCAAGAAGGTCGTCGTGACTTATTTGAAACAGTTCTTAAAGTAGGTAAATCTACACATGAACTAACAATCGAATTAGAAGACAACGATTTAGACGGATTAAACTACCTTGCTGGTGAAACTGTAGACTTCGTAAACACAAAAGCATACGAAGGTACATTACTTGCACATAGCGATGGCGGAGTACCAAACTTAATCGTAAATATTCCTGAATTAAATGAGTATACATTCGGTTACCTTGTATACTTCTTCGAAAAAGCATGTGCGATGAGCGGCTACTTATTAGGCGTAAATCCATTTGATCAACCTGGCGTAGAAGCATACAAGAAAAACATGTTTGCTTTACTTGGTAAACCAGGATTTGAAGAATTAAAAGCAGAATTAGAAGAGCGTTTAAAATAATAAAAAGCGACCGGAATCCGGTCGCTTTTTATTATTTTATCGAAAAGTCTATCAGTATATTCAAACTAGAGTGGGTATGCTAAAGGAAAAGTCTTGGAGGGATGGGCTTGATTCCGATTCAATCAAATTTAGAAGGACGTACATATGCGTTATATAAATTAGAAGAGGTTATGAAACCACTTGGATATAGTATTGGTGGTAATTGGGATTATGATAAAGGATGCTTCGATTACAAAATCGATGAAGAAGATGGGTATCAATTTTTACGAGTGCCGTTTACAGCAGTAGATGGTGAACTAGATGTTCCTGGTGTAGTAGTCCGTCTTGAAACGCCGTATATTCTTTCGCACGTATATCAAGACGAACTAGATGATAATGTGAATACTTTAACTGCGGGAACGAGTGGGATGGATCAATTTGCTGAACCGAAAGATCCAGATGCAGATGTGAAAAGAAAATATATCAATATTGGAAAAGTGCTCATGCGGGAACTAGAAAAACATTTTCTTAATGGTGAATAACAATTAGTATGTCGCTTTCGATAAGAATGAAGGTATGGACTGGGTTAATCATATATTGATCGTCACGCTTTATACCTAGTAAGAGAATGTTTTGTTTTAAAAGGGTATAGCTACAATTTGCAAAGGTTTGTCCGGTGCAGGATGGAGAAAGCTCCATCAGTTGTAATTTATTATCAGAGATTTCATCGTAAAGTGAGAATAGTACACCTGAAATAGAAGGGAATAAAAGAGAAGCGGTAAATACATAACTCGTTAATTTATTTCCTTCTATAATTTCTGACGCGCCAGCTCTCGTTGCATTTTGAATTTGTTCAGTAGTAAGTAGTTCGGCGATGCAGTGAATGCTTGGATTGAGTCCTTTTGCAGTTAAAATATTTAAAATGGACTGTGTATCTGCTAAGCTTTCGTTCTTTTCTTTATCCGCTGTTATTAATATGGTGTGTGCCGTTTTAATATTTGCTTTTAATAAAGTTTGATCGTGGTGCGGACAACCTTTTATAAATTCTAAATGATGAAATGGTTTTGGGAGTAAAGAAAGTGTTTCATCAATTAAAACGATATCAAGGTTTGGTTGTAATACATGCATTTGCTTTACAACATGTTTTGCACGCTCATTCCAGCCAACGATAATCATATGACCGTTAGAGGTAGCGGCTTCTTCACCTTTAATTTTCATATATTGTTTACTGATCATCTCAGTAGCGAATAGAACCATATAATAAGAACAAAAGCCAGTTCCTAATAAAATAATACTTATACCTATTAGTTTTCCTATCGTTGTATGGGGAGCAAAGTCGCCATATCCAACTGTAAAAATGGTAACGATTGACCACCAAATTCCGTCAAACCATGTAGTGAAATGAGAGGGTTCTAATCTATGTATAAGAAAACCAGAAAAAGCAGTGAATACAATAATAAAACAAATTAAACGAAAAATAATGGAATCACGAAATGTATCTACTAAATTCGGACGGGATTTCAATAGTAAATTCCTCCTTGTTTTGCAGGACTACATTCATTGTTACCATTATAGAAAAAAGAAAAACTCTCTAATTAAAGAGAGTTTGTTTTATGCTACATACTTTCCACTTCAGTTTGTTGGACACTTTCAAGATGTTGAAGAGCATAGTAAACATCAGCAGTAGGTCTTTTTTGATCAATGGACAGTTTAAGATGTAAATAGTGAGAACCGTTTTCTAATGTTTTAAGCTTCATATTCTTAACTTTTATATCCATTTCCTTTATTTCTTCAATTACGATTGGGATATTGTCCATATTTCGTACAACAAGTTTCACAGCGATATCACGTTGACGAAATGACCTAGGGCCTACATATTTCATCGCGAGTGGTATAAGTTCGACACTAATCATAAGGAAACACATTCCGAAAATCGCCTCGATATAGAAACCAGCTCCAACGGCAATACCAATACCAGAAGCACCCCAGATCATAGCGGCAGTTGTGAGCCCTGCAATGCTATCGTTGCCTCTTCTTAAAATTACACCAGCACCTAAAAAACCAATTCCTGATACAATTTGAGCGGCAAGTCGAAGTGGATCCATATTCATATGATCGGTATGTGGTAAGTTATAAGCTGCTTTAATAGAAACAATCGTTAGGAGGCAACTAATAATAGAAATAACTAAACACGTTTTTAAACCAAGTGGTTTCCGTTTTAATTCGCGTTCTAAACCAATGGCAAATCCTAAAATAGCCGAGAGACCTAGTTTGATTAATAAATCGGTATAGTCCATATGTATTCCTCCTTGTATGATATGGTATATGAATAAAACGTTTATTATAGAAAGAAACGATTTTTGATAGAGTAACTTTATATAAAATATATGTAGGAATTACTCATACATGAAAGAGATATTTCGTTTAAGTATATGATATTAAAAAAGAAATGTGGGCAGTTTTAAAAAAAGTTTATAAAAGGTGTTGCATTTCATTTTTCACCATGATATATTAATAACCGTCGCTGATGCGGAAACGCAGAAAACGACAAAAAAGAAATTGAAAAACTTAGTTGACATCGAAAAACGAAGATGTTAACATAAGGAAGTCGCAAATAAGCGGCCAAGTAGTTCTTTGAAAACTGAACGAAACAAACAACGTGAAACGTCAATTTTTATTTTTAGATGCTAGACAAACTAACTTTATTGGAGAGTTTGATCCTGGCTCAGGATG